>NZ_JBJLSJ010000030.1:0-61382 GCF_050871975.1 Kineococcus rugosus
CCAACAGCGCGCGGTGGTTGTCCGCCCCGGGGGGGGGCGCCCCCCGGCCACGCCCCGCCCCCGGGGCCCGCACCGGGCCCGGGGGCCCTGGCCGTCGACCCGGGTCAGGCGCCCGAACCCCCACCGGGCTGCAGCACACCGTCGGCGAAGAGCTGGTACGGCGCGTACGAGGGGGCCGTCTCGGTCGGGTCGTCGGCCGTCACCAGCACGGCCGCGACGTCGGGGGTGAACCCGAGCGCCAGCTTCACCGGCGCGACCGTCTTCCAGCCCCACGGGGTGTTCAGGACGGGCAGGTCCACGACCGCGACCCGCTCGTCGTCGTACCCGACGAGCTGGACGGTCCACCCGGCCACCGGGATGGGACGGGCCTGGGTCAGCGACTGCCAGGTGGACAGGTCACCGGCGTCGGCGACCTCCTGGCCCCCGACGCGCACGGACCGCACCGTGACGCCCGGTTCGGAGACGCCGCCGTCGGTGACGTACCGCAGGGCGACGTCGACGGTGCGGCCCGCGAACTGGGACGCGTCGAACTCCTGCTCGCCGGACACCTCGCCCGACAGGCCACCGGTGCCCGGGTCGGCCCCGGCGGTGGGCAGGTTCACCCAGGTGCCGGTCGCCTCGTCGTAGACCTGGACGTAGAAGTAGTCGTAGCCGGCCTCGGTGTCCAGGTCGAGGTCGAGGGTGATGGTCGGGTCCTGCGCGGGGATGTCGAACGTGCGGACAATCGCGCGGTCGAGGTCGTCACCGCTGCCGGAGACCAGGTCGCCGTCGGCGGCGGTCCACTCCACCGGCGTCACGGGGTAGTTCTTCGCCCCCACGAAGTCGACGAAGCCCTGCTGGAGGTAGCCGTCGAGGTTGCGCAGCCGGACGAAGTCGGCGCCGTTCACCGGGGCGCCGGGCGAGTCGTACGCCTGCGGGGTGTCCCAGTTCACCTTCGCCGACAGCGAGGGGGTGCTGAACCGGGCGGGGTCGCCGTGCTTGAGCCGGGCGCCGGAGTCGAGGGCCGCGTCGACGGCCGCCGTGGCCAGGAAGTCGTGCAGGACGTCCTGCGCGCGGTCGGGGTACCCGAAGGCGTCGAGCACCGACTGCAGGCCCGCCAGGCCGTTCTGCGGTTCGTTGTGCAGGGCCGTCATGAACTCCTGCCCACCGAAGTGGTCGTGCAGGTAGAACATGAACGCGTACGTCGCGCCGTAGTCCGCGAGCGTCTCGGGGGCGCCCTGGTCACCCCACTGGGTCACCGACTGCTCGGGCCCGCCGAAGCTCTCCTGCGGGTTCCAGCCGAAGAACGTGGCCAGGTGGTTGTCGGCCGCGGGGTCGTCCAGCGGGACCGTCGGGTCGACGTAGCCGACGAGGGTCTGCGCCCAGTCCGACAGGCCCTCGTTGACCCAGTTCACCTCGTCGGGGTCGGCGTAGTACTCCAGCAGGTGCTGGTACTCGTGGGCGAAGGTGCCCTCGTAGGTGCGCGGCGCCGCCTCCCCCAGGCCGGGGCGCTGGAGGTACTCGGCGCAGGCCAGGTAGTCGGGGTCGGCGGAGTCGTCGGGCGGGTTGGTGCCCGTGCGGTGCAGCCAGTCGAACCCGTCGATCGTCATGACGTTGCGGTCGAGCAGCTCGTTGAACGCCGAGGAGAAGAACCCGGCGATGTAGGTGCGCCCGTTCTCGTCGGTGGGGTCGAAGTAGTTCTGGTCGCGCACGTTGTCGATGAGCGCGACGGTGCGGTCGCCCTCGCCGTTCCAGTAGTCGTCGGGGTACCCGGCGTCGGGGAACAGCTCGCCCATGACGTTCTCGCTGCCGTCGCGCTCGGGGGCCACCGAGAACGCCTCGGACTCCTTCGGCCACACGTTCTCGTCGAACTCGTCGGCGAAGCCCTGGGCCTGCGCGTCGGTGACGGTGGTCAGCGCGCCGTCGTCGAGCGTGTTGCGGCAGTCGCCCTCGGGGAAGGACAGGTCGTCGGCGACCCACACCTCGATGTGGTCGCCCAGCCCGCGCAGCGTGTAGCCGCGCACGCCGATCCCGCCGGGCACCTCCTGGCCGTCCGGCGTGACGCCGCCGTCGACGAGGGAGAGCCAGTCCCGGCGGTCGCCGACGCCCAGGTCCCCGTCCGGTCCGGCGGCCAGCGTCCGGGCCCGTCCCTGCGCCAGGTCGGCGCGGGCCTGCGCGGTGAAGGGCAGCGCGGCGCCCGCCTTGTAGTCCCCGTCCAGGAGGCGCACGTCGGCCGGCAGGCCCTGGCCGGCGGGGGCGGGAGCCGCCGCGGCGGTGGCGGGGACGGCGAGCGCCGTCGCCGAGAGCGCGGCCAGGGCCGCCAGGCCCCCGCGCCGTGGGTTGATCCCCATGGGTAGTCCTTCCTCGACGCACAGTGATGTCCAGGCGTGAGCTTCCACCACGCACAGCGACCCCACAAGGCACCGCGCCCGCCGGAGGAGCCAGGATGGGCCGGTGAGCTCCGACCCGCTGCGCGTCATGACCGTCTGCACCGGCAACATCTGCCGCTCCCCGATGGCCGAGGTGGTGCTGCGGGACCGGCTGGAGCGCGCCGGGCTGGCCGACCGGGTCGTGGTGGACTCCTCGGGGATCTCCGACGAGGAGGACGGCAACCCGGTCGACCGCCGCGCGGCGTCGGTGCTGCGCGAGCACGGGTACGAGGTCCCGCGGCACCGCGCGCACCGGATCACCCCCGACGAGCTGGGGCAGCGGGACCTGCTGCTGGCCATGACGGCCCGGCACGCCCGCTGGCTGCGGACGCAGGCCCCGGACGAGGAGGCCGCGGCGCGGGTGCGGATGTACCGGTCCTTCGACCCGGCGGCGCCCGGCCTGGACGACCCGGCCGGCGCGGTGGCCGACGAGTCCGACCTCGACATCGAGGACCCCTGGTACGGGGACCGGCGCGACTTCGAGCGGACGCTGGAGCAGGTGGAGGCCGCCGCGGACGCGATCGTCGAGCACGTCCGCGGCCTGCTGCGCTGAGCGCTCAGACGGGACGGGCCCGCAGGACCGTCCCGTGGACGCGCACGTAGCCGGCGCGCTCGTACAGCCCGACGGCCCCCGAGGGGTTCTCGCTGTCGACGTCCAGGCTGACGGCGGCCATCCCCGCCTCGTGCGCCCGTCGCGCGACCGCGCCGAGCAGGACCGCGGCCAGCCCCCGGCCGCGGTGGTCGCGGCGCACGCCGAGGTTGCCCAGGTCGGCTTGCGCGAAGCCGAGGGCGGGCCAGTCGGACTCGTGGGCGAAGACGGTGGCGTACGCGACCGGCTCGTCCCCGGCGAGCACCAGCCTGCTCCAGCCGGGCCGGAACTCGGGGTTGCCGACGACGTAGCGGGACCAGTCGGCGGCCGTGAGCGGCTGCGAGCCCCAGTGGTCGGCGAAGACGGCGTTGTGCAGCTCCCGCAGCCCGGAGCCGTCGTGCTCGTCGAAGGGCACGACGCGGTAGCCCGCGGGCGGGAGCGGCGCCCCGGGCCCGGAGCCGGCGGGCAGCGGCCGCCGCATGGTGCTGAACCACCGCCGGACCTCGAACCCGGCGCACGCGCAGAGCCGGGCGACGTCCTCGCGGTGCTCCTCGGACCACACCTGCACCTCGGCGCCCACGTCGGAGCCCAGTTCCCGGCGGCGGGCCGCGGCCCGGGCCGCGGCGGCCCGCTGCCCCCAGGCCAGCAGGGCCCGGCCGGTGCCGCGCCCGCGCCAGGCGGGGTCGACGACCCCGTCGAACGGCAGCCGCAGGTGGGCCAGGTCCCCCATCCGCAGCTCGACGATCCCGGCGGCGCGCAGGACACCCGCCTCGTCGCGGCCCGCGACGGTCTGCGCCACCGGGTCGAAGCCCTCACCGGTCAGGCTGCGCCGCAACCACTCCGGCGAGTCCCGCACGCGCGGGGAGTCGACGGCGGCGGCGCGGTCCAGCAGGGCCCACCAGTCGGGGACGTCCTCGGGGCCGAGGGGGCGGCAGGTCAGTCCGGGCAGCACCCGCCCACCCTGCCAGAGGCTCAGAACAGTCGGCCGGCCTCGTCCGCGGCGGGTTCCTCCAGGTCCAGCAGGAACCGCTTGCGCCACAGACCGCCGGCGTACCCGACGAGGGCGCCGTCGTGGCCGACGACGCGGTGGCAGGGCACCACCACCGACAGCGGGTTCCGGCCGTTGGCGACGCCGACGGCCTGGGCGTACCCGACGCCGCCGAGGGTGCGGGCCAGGTCGCCGTACGTCGTGGTCCGCCCGAAGGGGATGCGCGTCAGCTCGTCCCACACCCGGCGGGCGAAGGCGTCGCCGCGCGGCGCCAGCGGCAGGTCGAAGGTGCGGCGGCGCCCCGCGAAGTACTCCGCGAGCTGCCCGGCGACGTCGTCGAAGGCGCCGTCGTCGCGCTCGCTGAGCCCCGGGCCGGGCCCGCCGCGGTGGTCGGCGAACCAGATGCCGGTCAGCCCGGCGTCGGTGCGCGCCACCGTCAGGTCCCCCACCGGCGAGGGCAGGACCGTCCACTGCACGCCGGGCCCCCTCTCGGTACGGTGCCCAGGATCGCACCCACCAGGAGGAGACCGTGCCCCAGGCCCCGTTGACCGCCGACGCCGCCGAGCTG
The DNA here is from genome assembly GCF_050871975.1 of Kineococcus rugosus. Classification (NCBI taxonomy): domain Bacteria; kingdom Bacillati; phylum Actinomycetota; class Actinomycetes; order Kineosporiales; family Kineosporiaceae; genus Kineococcus; species Kineococcus rugosus. Next base: position 4,554 of record NZ_JBJLSJ010000030.1, read on the forward strand.
TTCGCGAAGCCGAACCCGGCCGTGATGGCGACGATCCACCCGAAGGGTCACCCCGTCACCGTGGCGACCTGGTACCTGTACGAGGACGGGAAGCTGCTGCTGAACCTCGACGGCCGCCGCGCCCGGCTGCGGCACCTGCGGGAGAACCCCGCCGTCTCGCTCACGGCGCTGGCCGAGGGCGACTGGTACACGCACGTGTCGGTGCAGGGACGGGTCGTGGAGATCCGCGACGACGAGGGGCTGGTCGACATCGACCGCGTCTCGCGGCACTACACGGGCGAGCCGTACCCGAACCGCGACTCCCCGCGGGTCACCGTCGTCGTCGAGATCGAGCACTGGCACGGCTGGGGCGCCGTCGCGAAGTAGCGCCCGGGTCGGGGCCGGGGCACTCCCCCGGCCCCGACCGGTCAGGCCGCCAGGCCGAGGACCTCGGCGGTGCGGGCCAGCGTGCGGGTCAGCAGGTCCCGGTCGTCGGACAGCTTCGTGCCGTACGAGGGGACCATCGCGGTGAGCCGGTCGCGCCACTGCTCCTGGTGGGCGGGGAAGCACTGCGCCAGCAGCCGCAGCATCACGTCCACGGCCGTCGAGGCGCCCGGGGAGGCGCCCAGCAGCGCCGCGACGGAGCCGTCGGCGGCGTGCACGAGCTCGGTGCCGAACTGCAGCACCCCGCCGCGCGGGCCCTTCTTGATGACCTGCACGCGCTGACCGGCGGTCAGCAGCTCCCAGTCCTGCTCGCGGGCGTCGGGGTAGAACACCCGCAGCGCCTCCAGGCGCTGCTCCATCGACTGCACGATCTGCTTGCCCAGGTAGGTCATGAGCGAGACGTTGTCGCGCGCGACGGCCAGCATCGGCAGCAGGTTGTGCGGGCGGACCGACAGCGGCAGGTCCAGCAGCGACCCCTGCTTGAGGAACTTCGGGCTGAACCCGGCGTAGGGGCCGAACATCAGGGCCCGCTCACCGTGCGAGAAGCGGGTGTCCAGGTGCGGCACCGACATCGGCGGGGCGCCGACCTCGGCCTGCCCGTACACCTTCGCGGCGTGCTGCGCGACCACCTCGGGGTTGGTGCAGCGCAGCCACTGGCCGCTGACGGGGAACCCCCCGAACCCCTGGCCCTCGGGGATCCCGCTGCGCTGCAGCAGGTGCAGGGCACCGCCGCCGGAACCCACGAACACGAACGGGGTGGCGACGGCGAAACTCCCCTCGGAGCTGGAGCCCAGCACGGTCCACCCCGACCCGCGCCGGCGCAGGTCCTTGACGGTGTGCCCGGTGAGCAGTTCGACGCCCTTGGCCGCGGCCCCGGTGAACAGCTGCTGGGTGAGGGTCCCGAAGTCGACGTCGGTGCCGTTGGTGGAGCGGGTCGCGGCGACCCGCTCGCCGCGGTCGCGGCCGGCCTCCAGCAGCGGCGCCCACGCGGCGATCCGCTCGTGGTCGTCGGCCCACTCCATCTCGGCGAACAGCGGGTGCGCCGACAGCGCCTCGAACCGGGCGCGCAGGAACGAGACGTCCCCGCCGCGGACGAAGCTCATGTGCGGGACGGCGTTGATGAAGTCCCCCGGGGAGGACAGGACGCCCTGCTCGACCTGGTGCGCCCAGAACTGCCGGCTGGCCTGGAACTGCTCGTTGATGGCGACGGCCTTGGCGATGTCGACGGTGCCGTCGGCCTTGGCGGGGGTGTAGTTCAGCTCGCACAGGGCCGAGTGGCCCGTGCCGGCGTTGTTCCACATGTCCGAGCTCTCGGCACCCACGGTGTCGAGCTTCTCCAGGACCAGGACGGACCAGTCCGGCTCCAGCTCGGCCAGCATGGTCGCGAGCGTGGCACTCATGACCCCGCCGCCGATCAGCACGGCGTCGTAGCGGTTCGATGCGGGCACGGAGCTCACCCTCGTTCGTCGTCGATCGGTGGACCTGTGAAGGTTACGACCTGGGCGAGGTGGGGCGCCGCCCGGGACGGGGGCCGGTGCCCCACCTCACACGTGAGCTGCGTCTCAGCCGGCGGCGCCGGCGGTGGCCGGGGCCAGCGGCCGGGTGAGGTCGTAGACGGTCGTCCCGCCGACGGTCAGCTCGGTGAAGTTCGCCGCGACCCACTCCTGGATCGCGCTGACCCCCGACTCGCCGCCCCTGCCGCCGCCGCCGATGAGGTAGTGGACCTCGCCGTCGGCGACGTACTGCTGGAACTGCTCCAGCGTCGGGGTGGGGTCGCCGCTCCAGCCGCCCATCGCCATGACCGCGGTGCCGGTGGCCAGCTCGTGCTGCGCGGCCGACTGCGAGCCGGAGACCGCGGCGGACCAGCGGGTGCCCGCCTCCTGCAGCAGCTCGGTCAGCTCGGTGCCGGCGCTCTCCCCGCCACCGGGGCCGCCCGCGCCGCCGGTGGGCGCCTGCCCGGTGGCGGCGGGGTCGCCGGTCGCGCCCGGCAGGCCCGGCCGGGTCCCGTCCTGGGTCGTGCCGTCCTGGCGGGTGCCGTCCGTGGTGCCCCCGGCGGTGCCGCGCGCCCCGCCGAACCCGCCGCCCGTCCCGCCGCCGGCCGTGGCGCCGGCCGGCCCGACGGTGGGGATGGAGCCGGTGTGCGGGGTGGCCGCGGTGGCGACGGCGTAGGACGCCGTGCCGCCGAGCCCGACGACGGTGCCGGACAGCACCAGCACGATCGCGAGCCGGCGCAGCCGCACCGGGGTGACGACGAACCCGGTCGCCAGGGCCACGCTGAGGAGCATGACGACCCAGCCGGCCCAGACCCAGGTGCCGTTGCGGTGCAGCAGCACGAAGGCCCAGGTCCCGGCGGAGGCCATCACGACGGCCAGGCCGAGGCGGGCGAGCGCGCGGTGCCGCTGCGCCCACAGGACCTGCCCGCCGCCGGCGGCGAGCGCCGCGACGGCCGGGGCGAGGGCGACCGTGTAGTACGGGTGGACGGTGCCCTCCATGTAGGCGAAGACCGCGCCGGAGACGAGCAGCCACCCGCCCCACAGGACCAGCGACGCGCGGGCCCGGTCGGTGCGCGGCGCCCGACCGCGGGCCACCAGCCCCAGGACGAGGGCCAGCAGCGCGGCGGGCAGCAGCCAGGAGATCTCGTTGCCCATCTCGGAGGAGAACAGCCGCTGCCAGGTGGCGGTGCCGCCGAAGCTGGACCCGGGGGTGCCGCCGGACATCCCGCCGCCCCCGCCGCCGTCGGAGCCCAGGATCCGGCCCAGGCCGTTGTAGCCGAGGACGAGGTCCATGACGGTGCCGTCGGTGGAGCCGCCGATGTAGGGCTTCTCCCCCGGCCAGGACGTCACCGCGAGGACCCACCAGCCGGCCGAGACGACGACCGCGGCCGCGGCGCCCAGCAGGTGCAGGACGCGCTTGCCGAGCCCGGTGGGCGCGGCCCACAGGTACACCAGGGCCAGGCCGGGCAGGACGAGGAAGCCCTGCAGCATCTTGGTGAGGAAGGCGAACCCGAGGGCGACGCCGGCCCAGGCCAGCCACCTCCACGACGCCGCCTCGGTGGCGCGGACCGTGCAGTACGCCGCGGCCGTCATGAGGAGCACCAGCAGCGCGTCGGGGTTGTCGAACCGGAAGATCAGCGCCGCGGCCGGGGTGAGCGCGAGCGCCGCCCCCGCGACCAGCCCGGCGACGGGCCCGTGCCAGCGGCGGACGGCGGCGGTGAGCAGCCACACGGCGCCGACGCCCTCCAGGGCCTGCGGGACGAGCAGCGTCCACGAGCTGAACCCGAAGACCCGCGCCGCGAGGCCGCCGACCCACAGCGAGGCGGGCGGCTTGTCGACGGTGATGAAGCTCTGGGCGTCCAGGGACCCGAAGAACCACGCCTTCCAGCTCTGCGAGCCGGCCTGCACGGCCGCGGCGTAGAAGCTGTTCGCGTAGCCGGAGGCGGACAGGTCGACGACGTACAGGACGCCGGTCGCCACCAGTAGCGCGAGGGTCGCCCAGCGCACCCGGCGCGGCCGGACCCGCCCGCCCGGTGCCGGTCCGGTGCCCGCGGCGGGCGCGGTCGTGGTCGTGGTCATGCTCCCCACCGTCGGCCCCGACCCCGGGGCCCGGCCCAGGACCGGCTGTGGGTCGGCCGTGAGCCGCCGCTCAGGGCAGGTGGACCAGGGCCTCGCGCCGGTGCGCGGCGAGCAGCTCGAGCAGCTCGACCTCCTCCTGCGGCGAGGACTGCACGGTTCCGCGGCGCAGCCGGTCGCGGCGGAAGGCCAGCTCGGTGGCGACCTCCTGGAACTCCCGGACGGCCCGCGCGGCCGGTGCCCCGCCGCGCGCGGAGGCCAGCGACCGGGCCCGGCGGCGGCCGCGGCCCGAGGCGAGCATGTCGACCTCGGACGCCCCCAGCCAGCCGGTGCGCACGTAGACCTGCAGGTGCCGGGCGATGAGCCGCGCCTCGCGGACCCGGGCGGCCAGCGCCACCGCGACGGCCGCGGCGAACACGGGCACCTGCAGCAGCAGGAACAGCTCGAAGAACGTCGCGACCCCCGCCCCGGCGGAGGCGTTCCACAGGGCGTGCAGGACGACCGCCACGGCGAACCCGAGCACGGGGGCGCCCACGCGGTGCAGCGCCGAGCGCCGCCGCGCGGCCAGCCCCAGCCCCACGCCCACGGCCATCGAGAACAGCGGGTGGGCGAACGGGGACACCAGGCAGCGCATCACGAACACCGCGACCAGCGAGGCGGGCTGGTCGTCGCCCAGGGCGCGGCCGAGGTAGAGGACGTTCTCCAGGAAGGCGAACCCGACCCCCACGAACGCCGCGTAGACGATGCCGTCGACGACCCCGTCGAACTGGCGGCGCTGCTTCAGCAGCAGCAGCAGGACCCCCAGCCCCTTGAGGGCCTCCTCCACGACGGGGGCGACGAGGACGGAGGTGTTCGTCACGTCGCCGACGGCGCCGCCGAAGTCGTGGTGGAAGACGCGGTCCAGCAGCCGGGACGCGCCGGTGTTCAGGACGAGGGCGCCGAGGCTGGCCACGCAGGCGCCCCAGCCGAACGCGAACGCCAGCAGGTGCGGGGGCTCGGCCTCGTGCCGGTCCAGCCACAGGACGGTCGCCAGGACGGGGCCGACGGGCACGGCGGCCAGCGCCAGCCCCGGCAGCAGGCCGTCCCAGCCGATCTCGGCCGTCACCGCGCCCAGGCTCAGCAGGCCGCAGACGACGAGCACGACCACCGGGAGGGGGGCCGGCGCGGTGGCGCGGACTCGCAGCGCCGGCATGGTCCGAGGGTACGGGCTGCCCCCTCGCCCGCCCGCCGGCCGGTCGCCCACCTCTACGCTGACCCGGTGAGCAACGACAAGGTCAGCGAGCGCATCGTCTGGATCGACTGCGAGATGACCGGGCTGGACCTGACCGGTGACGCGCTCGTGGAGGTGGCGGTCCTGGTCACCGACGCCGACCTCAACGTCCTCGGCGACGGCGTCGACGTCGTGATCAAGCCCCCGGCCGAGTCGCTGGTGGACATGGACCCGGTCGTGGTCGAGATGCACACCAGCTCCGGCCTGCTGGACGAGCTGCCGGCCGGGCGGACGCTGGCCGAGGCCGAGCAGGCCGTCCTGGACTACGTGAAGCAGTGGGTGCCCGAGCCCCGCAAGGCGCCGCTGGCGGGCAGCTCGGTGCACACCGACCGGGCGTTCCTGGCGCGGGACATGCCGCAGCTGACCGAGCACCTGCACTACCGGCTCATCGACGTGTCGTCGCTGAAGGAGCTGGCCCGGCGCTGGTTCCCGCGGGTGTACTTCCACACCCCCCGCAAGCACGGCGGGCACCGGGCGCTGGCCGACATCCGCGAGAGCATCCAGGAGCTGAAGTACTACCGCGAGGTGCTGTTCGTCGCCGACCCGGGCCCGGACTCGGAGACGGCGAAGGCCGCGGGCGCGAAGTTCGAGCTGAAGCCGGACGCGCCGCAGGACTGAGCGGACGGGTGGGCAGCGTCCCGGAGCACCCCGGGGCGCGTGTATCCTCGACCCGTCACGTGCGTTCGCCGTCCGGCGGTCGCGGTGGTGTTCGTGGTGGGTGTAGCTCAGCTGGTAGAGCACCTGGTTGTGGTCCAGGAAGTCGCGGGTTCAAGTCCCGTCACTCACCCCACGTCGCAGGGGCGGTCCCGTTCACGGGGCCGCCCCTCCGTCGTCCCCCCTCACGTGCTCTGCTCCCCGTCGCGGGCCAGGTGGTCCCGGCCGATCGCGACGAGCTGCTCGCGCAGCCACGTCAGGTAGGCGTCCCGGTCCGCGCGCAGCCCGAGGGAGACGACGGCCTGCCCGAGCACGTCCCAGTGGTGGACCCCGGCGACGGGCAGCACGACGACCCGCAGCGAGAACGGGCGGATGCGCCGGCCCAGCTCCCGCTCGACGGCCGTGACGAGGTTCGTCTCGAACAGGGCGCTGGGCGAGCGGGCGATGACGCGCTTCTCGACCTCCCGGGCCCGCGCGCACCAGGCCAGCGCGTCGTCCAGGCCCAGCTCGGCCAGCCCGCGCAGCTCGGGACGGCCGTCGAGCCCGGGGTAGCGCGGCGGCAGGATCGAGGTCAGCGCGTCCGGGCCGCCCGGGAAGTGCCGCACCCACCAGGCCGCCCACTGCTGCCCGGCGACGTCGAGGCCGGCGATGTCGTGCCCGGCGGCCCGCAGCGGCCGCACCGGCGGGTCCAGGGGCGGCAGGTCCGGCAGCAGGGGCGAGGTCGGCGGTCGCAGCCCGGCGGCGTCGCGCAGGTGCAGGGCCAGCAGCAGGGACTGGGGCATGGTCAGGTCGATCCCCCACCGCCCGACGTCGCGCACCCGACCACTGTGCTCGGCTCCGGGCGCCGCGTCCACCGGACCGGCCGGATCATCCCCAGGGGTGATCCGGTGGTCGTGCCCGCGGCCGATGCGCTGCCGCCGGCCGGCTCCCTAGGGTCGGGGGCATGACCGCTCCGGTGCTGACCCGCTACCCGCTCGACGCCTCGGCCGCGCGCCGTCGGCGACGACGGATCGCGGTGGTCGTGGAGGTGCGCCGGGAGCAGTCCGACCGCCTCGGCCGCGCCCGGCGCCCGGTGGCCGGCGCGGCGGACGTGCGCGGGGACGTGCGCGGGGACGTGCGCGGGGACGTGCGCGCGGACGTGCGCGCGGACGGCGTCGAGCACGCTCGGTGACCCGGCCGCGGGCCGGGTGGGCCGGACGGGTCCACCGCCCGCTCCCGGCCTCAAGCACCGCGGCCGCGCGGACGACGAACTGCGTGTCCCCCGGGCTGCGGGGGGCGGTCGCACCCTCGGGAGGACGCATGACGCACGAGAACACGCCGTCGGCCGGCAGCGCCGTCGAACCGGTGATGGAGATGCTCTCCGAGCACATCCCGCTGTCGCTGATCATGGACATGGCCTCGCCGGACGGCCCGCACTCCGCGGAGCTCCTCGCGGCCGAGGGCCTGCCCGAGGACGAGTGGTGGGCCCAGGGCTGACCCGGCCCTCCCGGCCCGGCCGGGGACCGGTCCCGCGGGGCGCGCCCCCTCTCGCTCCCCGCGGGGACCGGATTTCCCGGGACGTGTGCACGTCTGCTACGGTTCCGGGCGTTCGCGCTACTAGCTCAATTGGCAGAGCAGCTGACTCTTAATCAGCGGGTTCATGGTTCGAGTCCATGGTGGCGCACTCCCCCTCGCACGACGACGTCGTCGCGCGAGATCACTCCTGAGGCCTCGACAGGGCCGGCTGGGCCCGCGCCTCCTCGCCCTCCCCCCGGTCGTGCACGCCCCAGCTCTCCGCCAGCACCTCCACGATCGCGATCCCGCGTCACCCGAGGGTGTCCGGGCCGGCGGTGTGGGTGACGGCGTCGGTGACCAGCTCGCTGGTGATGAGCTCGGCGGTCGCCGTGGTGTCCTCGTCCACCCCCACGCCAGCAAGGTGTGGCTCAGGGAGCAGGGCCGCGTCGTCGGTGAGCCGGTGCGGGATCCCGGCCAGCACCGCGTCGGCCAGGACCCGCCGCATCGCGGCCAGGCCCCGGTCGGTGCCCTCGGGTGCCGACTCCACGACGCCGTCGGTGGGCAGGAGCAGCCGGCTGCGCCCGTCGAGCCGGCTGCGGGTGACCGCGTGCGTGGCGTCCTCGCTGAGGCTGAGGGCCAGGTCGGGGTGGGTGAGGACCTCGCTGACCGTGCCCGCGCCGTCCAGCAGCAGCGGCGGTGGGTGACCGGCGGTGGCGGTGGCGATCTCGCCGCGGGTCTGGTCCAGCTGCAGCAGGCAGCACGTCGTGAACAGCCCGGTGTCCATCTGCACGGGCAGGGTGTCGGTGCGGGCCGGCGCGGTCGCCGGGTCGCGCCCCTCGCTGACGTAGGCCCGCACGGCGGTGCGCATCTGCCCCCTCAGCCCGGCGGCGGTGGTGGTGTGCCCCCGCACGTCGCCGATGACGGGGGTCACCGAGCCGTCGGGGCCGGTGATGACGTCGTACCAGTGGCCGACGATCACCGCGGCCGTCACCGCGGGCAGGTAGCGGACCGCCACCTCGACGCGGTCCAGCTCGGGCAGGCGCCGGGGCAGCAGCCCGCTCTGCAGGTCGCGGGCCAGGGTGGACAGGGCCTGGACGGAGTCGGTGAGCCGGCGCTGGACGACCTGCTGGGCGTCGTGCAGGCGGGTCCGCTCCAGCGCCTGCCCGACCTGCCCGGCGACCGCCAGCAGGAGACCGGTGACCTCGGGGCCGGGGTCAGCGGCGAACGTCCCGCGACGGCGGCCGGGCCCGGCCCGACCCGGCCCGACCCGGCCCGACCCGGGCGGCGCGCACGCTACACCCGCCGGCGCTTCAAGGTTTCCCGGGATCACGCCGATGGGTGAGAGTGCTCACCCACCTGCGCGACCTGAGGGTCGCTTCGAAGCTGTTCGCCGGTTTCGGCGTCGTCTGCGTGCTGCTGGCCGCGATCGTCGGCCTCGGCATCAACCGCCTGGGCTCCTCCCAGGCGAACCTGTCGTTGATGTCCACCTCCGGGATCGCCTCGGTGCAGACCATCGGCGCGGTGAAGGTCGCCTTCCTGAACCTGCGCATGGACCTGGCCAACACCGCCCTGTCCTCCGGGGACGCGGTGCAGGAGGCCGTCAAGAAGATCACCGCCGACGACGCCGTCTACGACGAGGCGTGGAAGGCGTACCTGGCGTCCTCCCCCAGCGCGAGCGAGGCCGACCGCGCCGAGGTGGAGGACATCATGGCCTCCTACCGCAGCGCGCGCGAGAAGGTGCTGCCCTTCGCCCTGGGCAGCGACACCGAGGGCTTCATCAAGGCGCGCACCGAGTTCACCGTGCCGCCGTCCAACGAGATGGTCGCCCAGCTCGACAAGATCAACCAGGTCGAGCAGCAGGCCGCGAAGGACCTGGTCGCCGAGGGTTCGGCCGACTACGAGTCCGCGGTGACGCTGCTGCTGGTCATCGGCGCCCTGGCCCTGGTCGTGGCCGTCGTGGTCGCCACCGTCGTGGCCCGCTCGGTCGCCGGTCCGCTGGCCAAGGTGCTGACCGTGGTGCGCGGGCTGGCCGAGGGCCGCCTGGACCAGCGCGTGGGCGCCACCGGCAAGGACGAGGTCGGCCAGGTCGCCACCGCGCTGGATGCCACCATGGACCGCCTGACCGACACGGTGCGCCGCATCGCCGGCAACGCCACCACCCTGGCCGCCTCCAGCGAGGAACTGACCACCGTCGCCACCCAGCTGTCCTCCGGCGCCGAGGAGGCCTCCACCCAGGCCCAGGTCGTCTCGGCCGCCACCGAGGAGATCAGCGCCAACATCGGCACCGTCGCCGCGGCCGGGGACCAGATGAGCTCGGCGATCCGCGAGATCGCCACCTCCACCGCCGAAGCCTCCTCCACCGCCGCCTCGGCGGTCTCGGCGGCCGGGGCGGCCGGGGACACCCTGGAACGGCTGTCGGCCTCCAGCCGCGAGATCGGTGAGGTCGTCAAGCTGATCACCTCCATCGCCGAGCAGACCAACCTGCTGGCCCTGAACGCGACCATCGAGGCCGCCCGGGCCGGGGAGATGGGCAAGGGCTTCGCGGTGGTGGCCGGTGAGGTGAAGGAACTGGCCCAGCAGACCGCGCGGGCGACCGAGGAGATCATCTCCAAGGTCGACGCCACCCAGGCCGACGCCACCGCCGCCGCCGGTGCCCTCACCGAGATCACCGAGGTCATCGCCCGCATCGACGGGCTGCAGGCCACCATCGCCGCGGCGGTGGAGGAGCAGTCGGCGACCACGTCGGAGATGGTCCGCAACGTCACCGAGGTCTCCACCGGCTCCCAGGAGATCGCGAGCAACATCTCCGGCATCGCGGCCGCCTCGGACCAGACCACCGCCGGGGCCACCCACACCGCGACCACCGCCGCTGACGTCTCCCGCTCGGCGGCGGAGCTGAACGAACTGGTCGCCACCTTCACCCTGCCCCGCGCCTGAGCGGACCAGCACCACCAGCAGCACCGGTGGCCGGGGGGACGAGCACCTCTTCCCCCGGCCCACCACCCCGGCCCGGCCCACCCCTCGCGGTGGGCCGGGCCTCCTGCGTCCGCCCACCGGGGCTCCGGTGAACCGGCCCCGGCGCCTCAAGTTCGACAGGTGTCGATGCCGATGCCTTCACGTGTGAGCCCCCTGACGTCCCCCCACCGGCCCGGCGAACGCAGCGGGTCACCCCTGGAGGTCCAGCGGCTGGCGGTGCTGCACTCCTACGACGTGCTCGACGTCCCCGCCGACGTCGAGCTCGACGACGTGGTGCACACCGCGGCCATGCTGTCCGGGGTCCCGAACGCCACGCTGAACCTCATCGACGCCGACCGCCAGTGCCAGCTGACCACCGTCGGCTTCGAAGGCACCGACTCCGCCCGCAGCGACTCGATGTGCGCGCTGCACTTCCTCGACGGCGAGGTCGTCCACGTCCGCGACGCCAGCCGCGACGAGCGGTTCGCCACCAACCCGTGGGTCGACGGCCGGATGGCCCGGGTGCGCCTGTACGCCTCCGCGCCCCTGCTCACCCCCGAGGGGCACGCCCTGGGCAGCCTGTGCGTGTTCGACACCGAACCCGGCGAGCTGACCGCCGAGCAGCTGAGCGGGCTGGAACGGCTGGCCCGGGTCGTGGTGGCCCTGTTCGAGCGCCGCCGGCAGTCCCGCATCGCCCGGACCTACGCCGGCGAGGCCCACCGCTCCGTCGAGCGGGCCGAGCAGCTCGCCGCCCGCAACGCCGAGCTGCGCCTGGTGCTCGACGCCACCAGCGACGCCTTCCTGGCCGTGGACGCCGACCAGCGCATCACCTCCTGGAACGCCGCCGCCGAGCGGATGTTCGGGTGGACGGTCGAGGAGGCGCTGGGCCGGACCCTGGCCGAGACGATCCTGCCGGCGAGCGCGGCCGCCGCCCACCACGCCGGGTTCGCGCGGTTCCTGCGCACCGGCACCGCGCGGCTGACCGGCAGCGTGGAGGTGCCCGCCCGCCACCGCGACGGCACCGGACTGGCCGTGGAGCTGACGCTGACCCCGGTGGAGGTCGGCGGGCAGCGCCGCTTCTACGCGGCGATGCGCGACGTCACCGACCGCCGCCGGATGGAGCAGGAGCTGCGGTCCCTGGCCGGGATCGTCGCCGGGGCCCGCGACGCGATCATCTCCGTCGACGGCACCGGGGCCATCACGTCGTGGAACGCCGCCGCCGAGCAGCTCTACGGCTACCGCGCCGAGGAGGTCCTGGGCGCGGGGCTGGGACGGGTGGCCTCCACGGCCGAGGTGCAGCAGCTGCGCGCGTGGCTGATCCGCGCCACCTCCGGCGCCGGAGCCGCCCCCGTCGACGCCCGCGACACCGTGGGGCGGCACCGCGACGGCACGGACGTCGAGGTCTCCGTCACCGTCTCGCCGGTGCTGGACGCCGCCGGCGCGGTCGTCGGCGCCTCCATCGCCGCCCGCGACACCGCCGAGCGGCGCCGGGCCGAGGCCGCGCTGCGCGAGGCCGAGCAGCGCTTCAGCCTGGCCTTCACCCACGCCCCCACCGGGGTGCTGATCACCGCCCTGACCGGGGAGGCCGAAGGCCGGTTCCTCCACACCAACCCCGCCGTGTGCCGGATGCTCGGGTACAGCCGCGAGGAGCTGCTGGGCAAGACGTTCGCCGACGTCACCCACCCCGAGGACCTGCACGTCTCCCGCGAGCAGGTCCGGCGCCTCGTCGAGGGCGGGACCCCCAGCGCGCACCTGGAGAAGCGGTACGTGCGCGCCGACGGGACCGTCATCTGGGTCGCCCTCGACATGGCCGTCATCCACGACGGGGACGGCCGGCCCCGCTACGCCGTCACCCACGTCGAGGACGTCACCGCCAAGCGCGCCGACCGGCAGCGCCTGGCCGCCTCCGAGCAGCGCTTCCGCCTCGCCTTCGACACCGCCCCCGTCGGGATGGTGATCGTCGGGCTGGGCGACGACGACGCGGCGCGGGTCCTGCAGGTCAACTCCACGCTGTGCCGGTTCACCGGGCTCAGCGCCGAGGACCTGCTGACCCGCGACGTCCACGACCTCATCGACCCCGAGGACCGGGCCGGGTCCTCGCTGGCCCTCGCCCCGCTGCTGCTGGGCGAACGCCCCCGCGACGAGCTGGAGCTGCGGTTCCGCCACGCCGACGGCACCGTCCGCTGGGGGCTGCTGTCGGCCACCGCCATGACCGACCCGGCCCCGGACGGGACGTCCCGGCGGCACCTGCTGTGCCTCGTCGAGGACGTCACGGCCCGCAAGGCCGCCGAGCAGGCCCTGCGCCACCAGGCGCTGCACGACGGCCTGACCGGGCTGCCCAACCGCACCCTGCTGCACGACCGCCTCGAGCACGCCCTGGCCGCGGCCGGGCGCAGCGGCACCGGGGTGGGCGTCCTGTTCTGCGACCTCGACGGGTTCAAGGCCGTCAACGACTCCGCCGGCCACGGCGCCGGCGACGACCTGCTGCGCACCGTCGCCGCCCGGTTCGGCGCCTGCCTGCGTCCCGGGGACACCCTGGCCCGCCTCGGCGGGGACGAGTTCGCCGTCGTCTGCCCCGACGTCACCAGCACCGCCGACCTGCAGGTCATCGCCGAGCGGCTGCTGGGGGCCCTGCACGAGCCGGTCAGCGTCGCGGCGGGGACCTTCGTCGTCGGCGTCAGCGTCGGCACCCACCTCGTGACCGCCGACGACGCCGCCCGCGGCGGTGACGGCCGCGACCCCCGCGCCCGCGCGGAGCAGGCCCTGGCCCGCGCCGACGGCGCCATGTACGAGGCCAAGCGGGCGGGCAAGAACCGCGTCCACGCCGGCGGGGCCGGCGAGGGCGAGGCCCGCAGCGCCCGCGCCGCGCGGCTGCTGCCCGAGCTGCGCACCGCCCTGGACCGCGACGAGCTCGTCCTGCACGGCCAGCCCGTGCTGGACCTGGCCACCGGGCGGCCGGTGGCGGTGGAGACCCTCGTCCGCTGGCAGCACCCGCAGCGGGGGGTCCTGTCCCCGGCGGAGTTCCTCGACGTCGCCGAGGACAGCCCCCTGGTGCTGGAGCTGGGCCGGCGGGTCCTGGAGGAGTCGTGCCGGATGGCGGCCGCGTGGAGCGAGGCGCTCGGCCCGGCCGCACCCGCGGTGCACGTCAACGTCTCCGGCCGCCAGCTGGAGTCCGCCTCCCTCACCGAGGACGTCCTCGGCGCGTTGCGGCGGCACGGCCTGCCCGCGCACCGGCTGGTCCTGGAGCTCACCGAGACCACCATGCCGAGGATCACGCACTCCCTGCTGGGCGACCTGCAGCGGCTGCGCGACCTCGGCGTGCGCATCGCCCTGGACGACCTGGGCACCGGCTACTCCAGCCTGGCCCGCCTCACCGAGCTGCCCGTGGACCTGCTGAAGGTGGACCTGACCTTCGTCGCCGGGCTGGGGCGCGACCCCAGCTGCGACGCGGTCGTCCGCGCGGTCCTGGGCATCGGGCAGGCGCTGGGCCTGTCCGTGGTCGCCGAGGGGGTGGAGACGCCGCAGCAGGCGGACCTGCTGCGCCGCTACGGGTGCGACACCGTCCAGGGGTACCTGTACAGCCCGCCGCGGCCGGAGTCCGTGCTCGTCGAGGTGCTGTGCGCGGGGCTGTCCGGGGAGGCCGCCGGCGACCGCGGCGCGCCCGCGGGGGCGGCCGGGCGGTGACGGACGGGGTGAGGGGCGGGCGGTGGGTCGGCCGCTGAGGCGGTCGACCCGCCGGCCACCGGGCTCGAACACGCGTTCGATCTCTGCTACCGTCGTCCTCGGCGGGTCGGTGAGGGGAAGCTCCGGCCCGCCACCCTCTCGCCTGGTCGGGAGCCCCTCCCAGCTCTGGTAAAGTTGTTCTCGCACGCGCTACTAGCTCAATTGGCAGAGCAGCTGACTCTTAATCAGCGGGTTCATGGTTCGAGTCCATGGTGGCGCACCGACGCGAAGGCCCCCGACCGGTTCCGGTCGGGGGCCTTCGCGTTCCCGGACCGGCGACAGGAGGCCGCGGTGCCGCCAGCACCACCCCCGGCCGCGGCGGGCGTCCCCCGCTGGGCCCACCTCGCCGGTGAGCTGCTCGCCCCGTGGGTCCTGGCCGCGGTGATGCCGCCGCTGGTCTGCGCGCTCACCACCGTCCCGGCCTGGCGCGGCGCGCTGAACGGCCTGGTCGTGACCGTGCTGTGCGCGCTCGTGCCGTACGCGGTCGTGGCCCGCGGGGTGCGGCGGGGCCGGTACGCCTCGGTGCACGTCCCCCGACGGCAGGACCGTCCGCCGCTGCTGGCGCTGGTGGTGGGCCTGACCGTCGCGACCGGTGCGCTGCTGCGCGCGCTGGGCGCGCCCACCGGTCCGCTGGTCCTGCTGGGGTTGATGACCGGTTGCGCCGCAGCCGGTCTGCTGGTGTCGAGGTGGTGGAAGATCTCGCTGCACGCGCTCGTGGTCGCGGCCTCGGCCGTCGTGCTGACCGGGCTGGAACCGGTCGCCGCGCCCGTGCTGCTGACCGTGCCGTGGGTGGGGGCCGCGCGGGTCCGGGTGGGTGCCCACACCCCGGCGCAGGTCGTGGCCGGGGCCCTGGTGGGGGCCGCGCTCGCCGCGGGCGCCCTGGCGCTCACCGGCTGACCCCGGTGCGCGGGCGCACCCGGTGGCAGCGGGTGGGCGTCGGGGTCAGTCCGGCGGTGCGGGCAGGGCCGCCAGCAGCGCCCGGGTGCTGCCCACCCCGTACCGGGTGCGCAGCGCGACCAGCCGGGCCGCGACCTGCGCGGTGTCCTCCCCCAGCCGCCGGGCCGCCTCGGTGGCGCTGCAGCCGGTCCGCAGCAGCGCGACGAGCCGGCGGTCCCGGGCGTCGAGCCCGGTGCGGTCGGGTCCGGCGTCGTCCACGGCGACCTCCTCCCCCGCGCGGCGGTGGGCCGCGGCGTCAGTGCACGCGCTGCGACCGGTCGTTGCGGGCGACGGACAGCCGGACCCGGCCGCGGGCGTCCTCGCGCCCGAGCACCCCGCGCAGCTGGGTGCTGACCTCCTCGGCGGCGCGCGCCACGACGGCCAGGTCGGCGGTGGGCTCGACGAGGGCCCGCAGCTCCACGACGAGCTCGCCGCGGTCGTCGATCGTGCGGCCACCGGCGGAGCGGACGCCCGGGGTGAGGGCGAGCTCCTCGGCGGCCGCGTCGGCGGGCCCGTCGGCGCTGAGCCGCAGCTGCCCGGCGGGGCCGGAGCCGGTCAGGCCGAGGGTCTTGACGCCCTGGCGGGGCACGTGGGCCAGCAGCCACCAGACGGCCAGGACGGCGGTGACCAGGGCGAAGCCGGCGCAGGCGGCGCCGAACCAGCCGGCGTCGACGGCGTCCCGGGCGGCGCCCAGGTCGAGCCGGTCGGGGGCCTGCGGCCACCAGCGGGTCAGCTGACCGCTGCCCCAGGCGGCGGCGAGGACGCCGGCCGCCACGAGGACGACCCCGAGCACGACGGCGACCAGCCGGTCGACCGCCAGGACGCTGCGCTTCACCGTGCACCTCCTCGGGCGCCGCGTCCGGCCTGGGACGGGGCGGAGACCTTGACCCGGACCCGCGGGGCGGGGTCCAGGTGCGACAGGGACGCCGTCACCGCGGACGTCACGGCGTCGCGGACGGCGGTGGTGGTGGCCGTGACGGACACGTCGACGGTGCGGCGGCCGGCGCGGGCCGAGGCGCGCAGGACGCCGTCCTGCTGCCGGGCGGTGCCGGTGGCCAGCCGGGCGACGTCGCGCGTGGTCGTGGTGGCGGCGGGGGTCCCGGCGATGCCGACGGTGCGCCGGGAGCGGCGCGACAGGCCGGTGAGCACGAGCCAGAGCCCCACGAGGGCGAGGACGACCCCCGCGGCGGCCAGCCCGCCCGAGGGGGTGAGCCGCCCGGCGGCGTCGAGCACGGGTGCCGCCCAGGAGCCGCCCCCGGTCAGGCCGGTGGCCAGGTCCTGCGCCACGAGGGCTTCGCGGGCGGCCGCGACGGCGAGCGCGAGCAGCGCGAGGGCGAGCAGGGGCCCGACGACCCCGACCCGGCCGGCCCCGGTGGGGCGGGCGGCGGGGGGCAGCGGGCGACGGGGCCCGGCCGCGGGGGCGGCCGGGGAGCCGGTCGAGGGGCTGGTCGAGGGGCTGGTCACAGGACCCTCCTGTCCTGCGGGCGGGACCGCACGTAGTCGGCGACGGTGACGTCGCAGCTGTCGACGACGACTCCGGCGAGCCGGGAGAGCTGGTCGACGACCTCGGCGCGGACGCGGGCGGCGAGGTCGGCGGCCGGCGTGGGCCACTGCGCGGCGACCTGGACCCCGACGCGGACGCGGTTCCCGGCCCGGGTGCACTCGGCCACCGGGTAGGAGCGGTTCAGGACGGAGTCGACGGCGGTGCCGACGGCCGTGCCGACGCGGGTGCCGACCGAGCGGTCGGCGCCGGTCCGGTCGGCCCGGGCGTCCTGGGTGCGGACGCTGCCGGGCACGGCCGCGGCCGCGGCGGCGGCGACGCGGACGACGACGCGGTCGGCGACGACGAGCCGGCCGCGGTCGCCGGGGTCGGTGGTGACGCCGGTGGGGGCGTCACCGGGGCGGGGAGGGGCGGCGGTGGACGGCACGGTCAGCCCCGTCCCCGGCCCGGCAGCAGGGCGAGCAGGTCGATGCGGCCCTCGAGGTGCGCGCCGACGAGGTAACCGATCGCGGCGAACAGCAGGGCGAGCAGGAACCAGCCGAGCCCGGCCACCCCGGCGATGAGCGCGAGCAGGAGACCGGCGAGCAGGCCGGTCGTGGACGAGGACACGAGGTACTCCCGGGGGTTGAGGTGGGGAGGGGGACGGTGGTCAGTCGGCGAGGTCGTCGACGTGGACGCGGACGGGGACCTCGACGTGGTGGCGGGCCAGTTCGCCGGCCACCGCGGCGTGGACGTCGCGGGCGGTCTCGCGGATCGGCGTCCCGGGGTGCAGGACAACGTGGACCTCGACGGGTTCGGCGTCGGGGCCGGCGGTGAGCGTCCCGGGGACGCGGACGCCGCCGACCCGCCGGCCGGGCAGGTAGGTGCCGATCTCCTCGAGCACCCCGGCGTTGAGCCGTGCGACGCCGGGCACCTGCCGGACGGTGAGGGCGAGGGCGTCGGCGAGCTCGGCGACGTCCGGTCCCTGGGGGCTCATCGGTGGCACCGGGTCACTGGACGCGGGCGGTGCGGGGTTCGTCGTCGGTGTCCTCCTCGGGCAGGTGGACGTCGGAGACCTCGAGGTTGACCTCGGTGACCTCGAGCCCGGTCATGCGCTCGACGGAGGCGATGACGTTGCGGCGCACGGCGGAGGCGAGGTCGCTGATGGCGACGCCGTACTCGGCGATGAGCTCGATGTCGATGGCGGCCTGGCGCTCGCCGACCTCGACGGAGACGCCCTGGGCGTGGTTGACGCGGCCGCCGGGGATGCGCTCGCGCAGGGCCCCCACGGCGCGGGCGGCGCCGCCGCCGAGGGCGAAGACGCCGGAGACGTCGCGGGCGGCGATGCCGGCGATCTTGGACACGACGGTGTCGGCGATGGTGGTGGCGCCGTGGTCGCTGGTCAGGCCGGAGGGGCGGGAACCGGCGGCGCCGTGCCCGGCGGTGGTCTGGGTGACGGTGGCGGGACGGGTGCTGGTGGTGTCGGTCACGGGTCCTCCTCGGTGGGGTCCGGCCCGGGCGGCCGGAGCTCGTTCGTACGGGGGGTTGGAGTGGTTGAGCGCCGGATCGTCACGGTCAGCACGGTGTGACGTGCATCACATCCCGTGGTGGGTCCGGCGCCACATCCGGTGTCCCGTACCGGATCCGGCCGGTCGCGGTTCCGGTCGCGCCCGCGCCCCGCACGTGCTCCGCTTCGGTCCAGCAGAACGTCCGGACGATGGAGAAGCACGTCGTGACCGACACCGACCCCCCGCTCGACCCCCCGGGGGACCCGCGCACCGACGAGGTGCTCGCCCGCCGCGCCGGCCTAGGCGACCGCGAGGCGTTCGCCGCGATCGTCGACCGGCACGGCCCCGCCCTCAGCCGCTACGCCGGCCGCCTGCTCGACGACCGCGACCAGGTCGACGACTGCCTGCAGGACACCTTCCTCGCCGCCTGGCGCGGCCTGCCGTCGTTCCGCGGCGACGCCGCCCTGCGGACCTGGCTGTTCACGCTCGCCCGGCACGCCGCCTTCGCCCGGCTGCGGCGCTGGCCCGCGTCCGGCTCGCGGCCGTTCGTCCCCGTCGAGGAGGTGGTGGACCGGCTGCACGACTTGCGCGCGGACCCGGAACGGACGAGCGTGGAGGCGGCCCTGCGGGAGGCGCTGGACGTGGCCCTGCGGTTGCTGCCCCCCCGGCAGCGGACCGCCTGGGTGCTGCGGGAGGTGGAGGACCTGTCCTACGCCGAGATCGCCGTGGTCCTGGGCAGCACCCCGACCGCGGTCCGCGGGCTCCTGGAGAGGGCCCGGACGACCTTGGCCGACGCGCTGGAGGAGTGGCGGTGAACGAGACGAGCAGCAGGCACGGCGCCCGGGTCCTGGCCGAGGCCACGGTCGCCCTGCGCCGCCACACCCCGACCGGCTGGCAGGCCGTCCGGGCCGACCTGCTGGACCTGGCCCGCCGCGCCCACCGGCCCTCCGACCCCGTCCGGGGCCGCCACGACCTCGGGGAGTTCCTCGTCGCCACCGACGTGCTCGCCACCGCGCTGCGCACCGCCGTCGACGGCGTCCGGGACGTGAGCGTCACCTCGCTGCTGTGCGCCACCGACGAACGGCACACCCTCACCGGGGTCACCGTGGAGGTCGTCGCCCTGTTCGGCACCCACCTGCCCACCGCCGCCGCGACCGTCCGCGGGGTCGTCCTGGCCGCGCTCGACGACCTGCTCGGCCCCCTCAGCCCGCCCGAGGAGGCCGTCCACGTCCACCTGCACGTCGGTGACGTCGTCACCGACCGCATCGACCTGGGGTAGCGGACCCGGCCGGGACACCGGGCGGGGTCTCAGCGCAGTTCCCGCGCCACGTCCGGCACGTACCGGAACGCCTCGCGCGGCGGGCGCACGTACGTGCCCGCCGCCGGCCGCCGCCCCAGGGACACCTTCCGCGGCCGCAGTTCCTCGTAGGGCACCTGGTCCAGCAGGTGCGAGATGCAGTTCAGCCGCGCGGCCCGCTTGTCGTCGGCCTCCACGACCCACCACGGCGCGAACGGGGTGTCGCAGCGGGCGAACATCTCGTCCTTGGCGCGGGAGAACTCCACCCAGCGCCGGCGCGACTCCAGGTCCAGGTCCGACAGCTTCCACCGCCGCATCGGGTCCTCCAGCCGCGAGCGCAGCCGCCGCTCCTGCTCGGCGTCGCTGACGGAGAACCAGTACTTCAGCAGGTGGATCCCGTCGTCGACGAGCATCCGCTCGAACTCCGGCGCCTGCGTGAGGAACGTCTCCAGCTCGGCCGGCGTGCAGAAACCCATGACCCGTTCCACGCCCGCGCGGTTGTACCAGGACCGGTCGAACAGGACGATCTCGCCGGCCGTGGGCAGGTGCGCCACATACCGCTGGAAGTACCACTGCCCCCGTTCGCGCTCGCTGGGGGCCGGCAGGGCGGCGATGCGCGCGGTCCGGGGGTTCAGGTACTCCGTGATGCGCTTGATCGCCCCGCCCTTTCCGGCCGCGTCCCGGCCCTCGAAGACGACCGCGACGCGGCTGCCGGTGCGCACCACCCAGTCCTGCAGGACGACGAGTTCGCGCTGGAGCTCCAGCAGCCGCGCCTCGTAGGCCTTGCGCGGGACGCGGCCGGTGCCGCCGTCCTCGGGGTCGCCGTGCTTCGTCGCCATCGCGTTCCTCC
Organism: Kineococcus rugosus; assembly: GCF_050871975.1. Classification (NCBI taxonomy): domain Bacteria; kingdom Bacillati; phylum Actinomycetota; class Actinomycetes; order Kineosporiales; family Kineosporiaceae; genus Kineococcus; species Kineococcus rugosus. The sequence goes on from NZ_JBJLSJ010000030.1 coordinate 24,713, forward strand.
CGTGCCGCCGTCGGTCCGTCGATCCTGGCCCTCCCCTGGCTCGGACGCCAACCCCGCGGCCGCTACCGTCGACCGGCCGACCCCACCGCCCGAGAGGTTCCCGTGGACACCCCGCAGCTCATCGCCACCTGCTGGACGACGTCCGGTGCGGCCCGCCCCGGCGACCCCTCGGAGGTGTCCCCGCACTCGGCGTTCGCGCGGATCGACGCCGTCGCCCGCGGCGGCTGGGCCGGTCTGGGGCTGGCCCACGAGGACCTCGCCGCGATCCGGCGCACCACGGGTTTCCGGGCCGTGGCCGACCACGCCCGGGCCGCCGGGCTGGAGCACGTCGAGGTGGAACTGGTCACCGACTGGTGGCGCGGGGACGGGGACTGGCGGGACCGGTGGGCGCTGCTGCTGGAGGCGGCGGAGGTGTTCGGCTCCCCCGTCGTCAAGGCCGGGACGGCGTTCGGGCCGGCGTGGGACGACCTGGAACCGCTGGTGGGACCGTTGCGGCGGCTGGGTTCGGAGGCCGCCGACCACGGGACGCGGGTCGCGCTGGAACCGCTGCCGTTCGCCGCGGTGTCCTCGCTGCCCGCGGGCGCGGACCTGGTGCGGCGGGTCGACCACCCGGCGGTGGGGCTGGCCGTCGACCACTGGCACGTCGTGCGCGCCGGCACCGGCCTGGACGAGCTGGCCCGGGCCCTGACGCCGGAGCAGGTGTTCCAGGTCGAGCTGGACGACGCCGACGCCGAACCCGTCGGGACGCTCTTCGAGGACACCCGGGACCGCCGCCGCTACTGCGGGGAGGGGGCGCACGACGTCCCCGGGTTCCTGCGCGTCCTGCACGATCTGGGGTTCCGGGGGCCGTGGGGGGTGGAGATCCTGTCCGAGGAGCACCGGGCGGCGGACCTGGACACCGGGCTGCGCCGGGCCCGGGACACCGCCCCGGCGTGCTTCGAGGCCGCGTTCGGGGCCTGAGCGGGCCCGGGCGCCGGGGTCAGTCCTCGCGCCAGCCCTGGCCCCAGGCGCGCTCGGCGGCGAGGAAGTCCACGAGGGCGGGCGGTTGCGCGTGCACGGCGTAGGTGCTGCCGTGCAGCCGGAGCGCCACGGCGAGGTCGTCGACGTGGACCCCGAAGGACCGCAGGTCCTCGGCGAGGTGCCCGGGCAGGAACTCCCCCGGCCCCAGGCTCAGGAGGTCCTCCCGCACGGCGGGGACGAGCTGGCGCCACCAGGACGCGACGGCGTGGTTCTGCTGCTGCACACGGTGGTCGTCGTCCGGGTCCGGGGCCGGCTCGACCGCGGCTCACCCGCTCGGCGGTACCGCGCCACCCGGTCAGCCCGCCGGTCACCGGGTGCCACGCCCCACCCCTGCCCGGAGGGGGCGACCGTCGCGGGAGGTGTTCCTGCGCAGAGCGCCTCCCGCGACGGGGTCCGGGGCCGCCTCCTCAGACGGCGGGGACGAGGACGTCCCGCACGAGGGCGTCGAGCCGGGCGGCCGCGTCGAGGAACTGGCGCAGGGTGCGGACGGTGGCCCCGAACCGCTCGAACTCCTCCACCGCCATGCCGTCGACCTCGTAGGCGCGGTTGAAGTCCGGCACCTTCGTGCGCAGGACGCGCATCGTCGTCTCGTCGACGGGCTGGTCGATGGCGTCGGTGCGGAACGCGACGTCGCCGTCGTTGATGTCCTCGATCCACTGGAACGGCGGGGAGACGACCAGGTCGCCGCCGACGAGCTCGGACCACTGCAGGTGGTTGCGGAAGGCCGCCGACAGCACGCGCGAGCGGTAGCCGCGCTCGGTGAAGACCCGGTGGGCGTGCTTGAGGGCGGCGACGCCGGCCCACTCCAGGACCCCGGGGTCGACCATGACGTGGTCGCGCTTCACGGTGGCCTTCAGCCAGTCGTCCAGGCGCCCGCCCATGAGGGTCACGACGTGGCCGAACTCCTGCTCGGGCAGGCCGTCGGCGGCCCGGCGGTCCAGGGCGCGCTCGATGGCGGCCCCGACGGCCACGACCTGCGGGACGGTGAAGGAGACGGTCGCGTTGATCGAGACGCCGCGGTAGGCGGCCTCCTCGATGGCCTCGATGCCGGTCCTCGTGGCGGGGATCTTGACGATGGTGTTGGGCGCGAGCTGCGAGAAGCGCACGGCCTGCTCGACGAGGGCCTCGGGGTCGCGGTGCAGGCGGGGGTCGGTCTGCACCGACAGCCGGCCGTCGCGGCCGCCGCTGGCCTCGAAGGCGGGTTCGAGCAGCTTCGCGGCGTTGCGGGAGAGCTCCTCGACGGCGAGCCAGCCCAGGGCGTTCTCGCCCGCGGTGGGGTGCTCGGCGGCGAGCTCGCGCAGCCGCGGGACCCAGGTGCCGGGGTCCTGCTCGATGCAGGTGAGGGCGATGACGGGGTTGCAGGTGGCACCCACGGCGCCGTACTCGCGGATCGCGGTCCCGAGCTCGGTGGGGTCGGCGGAGTCGTTCCACAGCGCGGTCGGCGTCCGGCGGGCCGCGCGGAGGGTGGCGGGGACGACCTCGTCGGTACCGGTGGTGGTGTCGGGCGTGTCCTGCTGCAGCAGCGTCACGGGGTCCTCCTGTCGCTCGCGGTGGACCGGCCGGGGGCCGGCGGGACGGCGTCGCAGCCGTCCCCGGCGACGTGGCGACCGATCGTCATGGTCCCTTCATGTTAGGACATACGGACAATTTTGGGGAGGGGGTACCGACCCGCCGGCGCGCCCGGCCGCCGCGGCCTCAGTCCAGGCGGAACCCCTCCAGCAGCGCCAGGTCGAGGGAGAAGAACTCCTCGCGCGGTCCCGGGGCCCACGCCTGCAGCGCCGCGCGCACCTCCTCGCCCGGGTCGGCCCGGCGGCAGCGCCCCGTCACCGTGACGCTCCACGCCGCCCCGCGCGGCGCGTCCCCCCGGGCCGGGTCCACGGCGGGGGACACGTTGAAGGCCACGACGGCGTTCCCCGCGCAGCGGGCCACCGCGGTCCCGGCCGCGGTCCGGAAGTGCAGCGCACCGGCGCGGACGACGTAGTTCAGGGTCGCCACCGCGGGCAGCGCGTCCTCGGTGAACACCAGGCGCCCGACCCCGCGCTCGCCCAGCGACCGGCGGCACTCGGCGCCGTCCAGGCGCTGCGGGCGGCCGGTCACGGCAGCACCCCGGCCCGGCCGCCCGTCCGCGCGGGCGGGGCGTCCAGCCGGGCGGTGCTGAGCCCGCGGCCGCGCAGCCGCACGAGGTCGAGCGCCATGACCGACCGCTCCCCCGCGGCGAGGTCGCGGGCCGCCCGCGGGGCCGCCACGGCCGGGACGGTCCGGCAGGGCCCCAGGGCCGTCACGCTCCACCCGGCCCGCGCCGCCGCCTCCACCCGGTCGGCGTGGAACGCCAGGACGGCCCCGTCGGTGTGGCCGGCCAGGGCGGTCCACCACGGCACGGGGAACCACAGCCGGTCGCCCCACACGACGTAGCGGCTCGGGACGACCGCCGGCAGCGCGTGCTCGGTGTAGACGACGCGGCCGGCCCCGCGCGTCCCCAGCAGCGCGCGGCAGGTGTCGGGGTCGAGGTCGCCGAGTTCGTCCACGGCACCAGCGTGCGCGCGCCGCCGCGGCGTCACGAGGGTCCTTGGTCCCGCCACGGGGACGCCGCGGTCCCGGCGGGCCGGTGCCCAGCCCGCGACCGCCGGCGCACCGGACCGGCCCACCCCTGACCGCGGGGGTTCACGCCCGGGTGGGCAGGTCCTTGGTGAAGGCCAGCGGCCCGATGGTCTCGGGGTCGGCGGTCACGTCGAACCGCGGCGCGTAGCCGCTGGTGAGGTACAGGTGCTTCGCCTCCGGCTGGCGCGGGCTCGTCGTCAGGAACGACCGGTCGTAGCCGGTCGCGACGGCCCGCCGCTCCAGCTCCGCCAGCACCCGGCGCGCCAGCCCGCGCCGGCGGTGCGCGGGGTGGGTCCAGATCCGCTTCAGCTCCGCGGTCCGCTCGTCGTACCGTCGGAAGGCCCCGCCGGCGACGGCCGCGCCGTCCTCCAGCAGCAGCAGGAGGACACCGTGCGGGGCGGCGAACTCCTCCGCCGGGTACCGCTCCAGCTCCCGGCGCACCTGCTCGGCGGTGCCGCCGTAGCGGGTCCCGTACTCGTGGGCCAGGTCGTCGAACAGGGGTTTCGCCAGCGGGTCGGCGGTCCCGACGACCCGCACCACCAGTCCCACCGGTTCCGCGGTCACGTCACGTCCTCCAGCGCCCGGCGGCCGGGGATGGCCTCGAGCAGTTCCACGGTGTACTCGTGCCGCGGGCGGGTGAACACGTCCCCGGTCGGGGCGAACTCCACCAGTTCCCCGCGGCGCATGACCCCCACCTCGTCGCTGATCTGCCGGACGACCGCCAGGTCGTGCGAGATGAACAGGTAGCTCAGGCCGTGGTCGGCCTGCAGCTGCACGAGCAGTTCCAGGATCTGCGCCTGCACCGACACGTCCAGCGCCGAGACCGGTTCGTCGCAGACGACGAACTCCGGTTCCAGCGCGAGCGCCCGGGCGATCGCGACCCGCTGGCGCTGCCCGCCGGACAGTTCCGCGGGACGGCGCCGGAGGGTGTCGGCGGGCAGCCGCACCTGGTCGAGCAGCTCGGCGGCCCTGGCCCGGCGCGAGGCCCGGTCGCCGATCCCGAAGGCGCGCAGCGGTTCGGCGATCGTGTCCCCCACCGCGACGCGGGGGTCGAGGGAGGCGTAGGGGTTCTGGTAGACGAACTGCACGCGCCGGCGCAGTTCCCGCCACGCCGCCCCCCTCGCCCGGGAGACGTCGACCCCGTCGAAGCGGACCTCGCCGGAGGTGGGGCGTTCCAGGCCGAGGACGAGCCGGGCCGTCGTCGTCTTGCCCGACCCCGACTCCCCGACCAGCCCGACGGTCCGGCCGCGGCCGACGTCGAAGCTGACGCCGGAGACGGCGGTCTGCACGTTCCCCCGGCCCGGCACGTCGAACCGCTTGACCAGCGACCGCACCCGCACGAGCGGTTCGGCGGACCGCGGGACCGGGGGCGCGGTCCGATCGCGCGGGACCGCCCGGATCCGGGCGCTGTGCAGGCTGGGCGCGGCCGCCAGCAGCGACCGCGTGTACGCGTGCACGGGCTCGGTGAGGACCTGCTGCGCGGTGCCGACCTCGACGACCTCCCCCTGCGACATCACGACCACCCGGGAGGCGCGGTCGGCGGCGACGGCGAGGTCGTGGGTGATGAAGAGGACCGCGGTGCCCGCCTCGCGGGTCAGGGATCCCAGGTGGTCGAGCACCTGCCGCTGGACGGTGACGTCGAGGGCGCTGGTCGGTTCGTCGGCCACCAGCAGCCGCGGCCCGGCGGCCAGGCCGATCGCGATGAGGACCCGCTGGCGCATCCCGCCGGACAGTTCCGTCGGGTACTGCCGGGCCCGGGTCGCCGCGTCGGGCAGGCCGGCGGCGGTGAGCAGGTCGACCGCGCGCGCCCGTGCCGCGGCCCCCTTGGCGAGGCCGTGGACGTGCAGCACCTCGGCGACCTGGTCCCCGATGCGCTCGACGGGGTTCAGCGACAGGGTCGGGTCCTGCGGCACGAGGCCGATGCGGGCCCCGCGGACGGACCGCCACGCCTTCTCCCCGAGGCCGACCAGCTCGTCGCCCTCGAACAGCACCGACCCGGAGTCCACCGTCCCGCTGCCGGCGAGCAGGCCGACGACGGCGTGCGCGGTCGTGCTCTTGCCCGACCCCGATTCCCCGACGACCGCGACGACCTCGCCGGGGTGGACGTCGAACGACGCCCCGTGCACGACCTCCCGCGCACCGTAGGAGATCCGCAGGTCGCGGACGCTCAGCAGCGCTCCACTCACGCCGTCCCCCTCTCCAGGGCCCGGGCGATCCGGTTGGCGGACAGCACGACGGCCGCCACCACCAGCCCGGGCAACGTCGTCAGCCACCAGGAGGTGGCCAGGTAGTCGCGGCCGCCGGAGACCAGCGACCCCCACTCCGGGGCCGGGGGCGGCGCCCCGAACCCGAGGAAGCTCAGCGACGACACGGCCAGGACCGCGACGCCGAACTCCAGCGCGGACAGCGCCAGGACGGGGCCGGCGGCGTTGGGCAGCACGTGCCGGAACAGCACGCCGGTGGCGCGGACGCCGCTGGCCCGCGCGGCCTCCACGTACACCGCGGCGCTCACCTTCAGCACCTCCGAGCGCATGACGCGGGCGAAGCCGGCGACCGTCCCGATGCCGACGGCGATGGCGACCTCCACCGTGCCGAAGCCGAGCGCGGTGATGAGGGCCATCGACAGCAGCAGCGCCGGGATCGACAGCAGGACGTCCACCGCGCGCATGAGCACGTCGTCGACGACGCCGCGCACGGAACCGGCGACCAGCCCGACGAGGGTGCCCACGACGAGTCCGATGAGGACCGCGAGGACCGTGGCCTGCAGCGTGAGCCGCGACCCGTGCACGACGCGGGCGAACAGGTCGCGCCCGAGGTGGTCGGTGCCGAAGAGGTGCGCGGCCGACGGGGGCTGGAGGCGGTCGGCGGGGACGCCGTCGATCGGGCTCTGCGCCGTGAACAGCGTCGGGAACGCGGCCCACGCCAGCACCAGCAGGACCACCAGCCCGGCCACGACCAGGTCCAGGCGGCGGGCCCACGACGGCAGGCGCCGACGCGTCCGGGCCGGGGTCCGGTACCGCCGGTCGATGTCGAGGACGTCGAGGACGTCCTCGGGCGCTTCGCGGCTCACCCCGGTGCTCACGACGTGCTCCCCACGAGGGTCCGGGTGGACGCCCGGGGCCGGCGCGGTGCGCCGAGGACCCGCACGCGCGGGTCGAGGACCGGGTGGAGCAGGTCCACGAGGAGGTTGGTCAGGACGAAGACCGCGGCGGCGAGCAGGACCAGCCCCTGCACGAGCGGGATGTCCTGCCCGTTGACCGCCGTCACGGTGAGCCGGCCGATGCCCACGCGGGAGAACACGGTCTCCACCACGACGGCCCCGGCCAGCAGGTTGCCCACGATGACGCCACCGAGGGTGAGGGTGGGGATCGCGGCGTTGCGGAACGCGTGCCGCAGGTGGACGCGGGCGCGGGAAGCCCCCTTGGCCCGGGCCGTCTCCACGTACGGTTCGGCCAGCGCCGTGCGCAGACCCCGGGCCAGCACCTGCGCGAGGGAGGCCGAGACGGGGATCGCGAGGGTGATCGAGGGCAGGACGAGGCTGGCCAGGCCCTCGTTGCCCAGCGCGGGGAACACCGGCACCCGGAACGAGAGGAACTGGATGAGCAGCAGGCCGACCCAGAACGTCGGCAGCGAGACGCCCAGCGGAGGCAGGGCCAGCAGCGCGGTCCGCACCCACGCCCAGCGCGTCCAGGTGGACAGGAACGCGGTGCCCACGCCCAGGACGAGGGCCAGCGCGAAGGCCGAGACCGCCAGCAGCGCGGTCTGCGGCAGCGCCTGCCCGATGAGGGAGGCGACCGGCGCGCCGTTCTGGAGGGAGTTCCCGAAGTCCAGCTGCAGGGTCCGCCCCAGGGCGTGGACGTACTGCACGGGCAGCGGGTCGTCCAGGCCGTGCTCGGCGCGCAGGGCGGCGACCTGCGCGGGGTCCACCGTGGACTGCTCCCCGCCCTGGCCGCCGGCCAGCATGATCGCGACGGGGTCGCTGGGCAGCAGGTAGAGGATCACGAACGTCACCGTGTACGCGGCCCACAGGACGACGACGGCCTGCCCGAGCCGGCGCAGGACGTACCCCGTCACGACTCCTTCCAGGCGTCGTGGAACCACAACCGCGACGAGCCCTCGAACTGCAGGCCGTGCACGGTGTCGCTCGCGGCGATGACGGTGGACAGCTCGATGAGCGGGATGGAGTGCGCCTGCTCCAGGAGCTGCGCGGAGGCCTGCGCGACGAGGTCGGCGCGCACGGTGGTGTCGGTGGTCGCGGCCTGCCGGTCCAGCAGGTCGTCGACCCCGCTGTGCGCGCGCTGGTTCACGTTGCGCGACCCGGTGGAGAAGATCGTGCGCAGCACGTCCGGGTCGGAGCGGGTGAGGTTGTAGAACAGGACGTCGTAGTCGCCGGATTCCTGCAGGGCGTTGGTGTCGGCCGTCGTGCCCTGCTCCAGCTGCAGGTCGATGCCGACCTCGCGCACCTGCTGCTGCACGAGTTCCAGGACCGCGGAGGTGGGCTGCCAGAACGTGACCGTGAAGGTGAGTTCCTGCCCGTCCCTGGTGCGGACGCCGTCCGGGCCCTCCACCCAGCCGGCCTCCTCGAGCAGCGCCTCCGCGCCGTCGACGTCGCGGGCCAGGACGCCGGAGTCGTCGGGGGCGGACGGGGTGGAGGCCGAGACGGCGGCGCTGACGGCCTCGTCGCCGGGGTTGAGGAGGGTGGCGAGCTGGGCGCGGTCGATCGCCTTCGACAGCGCCCGGCGCACCCGCTCGTCGGCGAACAGCGGCCGCGACTCGTTGGGGAAGAAGTTGTACGGGATGCCGGGGTTCGCGCGCCGCTGCGTCCAGAACCCGCCGCCGTCGAACTGCGGCAGGTCCTGGGAGGCGATGCCGGTGGTCGCGTCGATCTGCCCGGACTGCAGCGACCCGGTGCGGACGCCGGCCTCGGGGACCACCCGGTAGGTGATGGAGTCCAGGTACGCCTCCCCGGGGTGCTTCGCCCCGGACGGGGCCCAGTCGTACCCGGTGCGCTTGTCCAGGACCGTCTCGGAGTCCCTGGCGTAGCTGCCCACCACGAACGGGCCGGACCCGACGAGGGTGGTCCCGTCGCAGCGGGTCGCCGGGTCGGCGGTGGTCGTGGCGACGGACAGCAGGCCCAGGGACATCGTGGAGGTGGCCTGCAGGAACTGGGCGCTCGGCTGGGAGAACGTGACCACCGCCGTCCGCGCGTCGGGCGTCTGCGTCCCGGTGTACCCCTGCAGGTACGTCGACCCCAGCGACGCCTTGGCTCCCAGCGCGACGATGCCGTCGAGGTTGGCCTTGACGGCCGCGGCGTCGACGGGGGTCCCGTCGGAGAACGTCGCTCCCTCGCGCAGGTGGAACGTGAACGTCGTGGCGTCGGGGCTGACCTCCCAGGACTCCGCGAGCCAGGGCGCGATGTTCCCGTCGAGGTCCTGGACGGTGAGGGAGTCGACGAGCTGGCGGCCGATGTTCAGGGCGTCGTTGTTGCCGACCTGCTGCGGGTCGATGCACCCGGAGTCCACGGAGATGGCGAAGGTCAGGTTCCCGCCGCTGACGGGTGTGGTGGCGGCCGGGTCCTCCGCGCTGCTCCGTCCCCCGCTGCACGCGGTGAGGAGGAGGGCGGCGGTCAGGGGGACGGCGAGCAGGGGCGTGCGGGTGCGCAAGGGGGCTCCAGGGGAACGACGGGGGGACGACGGGGGGGGGGACGCAGCCACCGGCGGGGTGGGTGCGCGGCGGCGCCGGGAACGTCCCCGGTGCGCCGGTGGAGGCGGTTCAGCGACAGCCGGTGGAACCCGTCAGGCAGAAGTCGACGATGCGACGCAGCACGGCGACGTGGGACGTGCGGTCCACGGGAACTCCTCCATCGTTCCTGGCGGAAGCACCCGCGCCCGTTTCCGGGGGGTTGCTGCGGCGTCGTCGAGCCAGGTCTCTCAGCCGCTCTGGATGGTGTGCCGTTCCACCATAGGGGTCGGGGTGCCGATCCTCAACCCCTGCCCCCCCAACGGTTCCGGGGACGACGAGAACCCCTCCGCGCGTGGCCGCGGAGGGGTTCTCGGTGGACTCGGCCGGCCGGGGTCGTCGGCCCCGGGTCCGGTGGGTCAGCCGGCGGCGACGGGTTCGGCCGCCGACGGGAGCTCGGCGCGCACCGTGCGGGCCGCCTCCACCAGGTGCCGCAGCGACTCCGTGGTCTCGGCGTACCCGCGGGTCTTCAGCCCGCAGTCGGGGTTGACCCACACCTGCCGCGCCGGGACGGACGCGACGGCGGCGCGCAGCAGGCCGACGACCTCCTCCGCGGACGGCACGCGCGGGGAGTGGATGTCGTACACGCCCGGCCCGATGCCGCGGGCGAACCCGGCGGCGGCGATGTCGGTGAGGACCTCCATGCGCGAGCGCGCGGCCTCGATGCTGGTGACGTCGGCGTCGAGGCCGTCGATCGCCTCGATGACCTCCCCGAACTCCGAGTAGCACAGGTGGGTGTGGATCTGGGTGGCGTCGGCCGCACCGGCGGTGGCGAGGCGGAACGAGGCGACCGACCAGTCGAGGTAGGCCGCCTGGTCCGCGGTCTTCAGCGGCAGCAGCTCGCGCAGCGCGGGTTCGTCGACCTGCACGATGCCGATGCCCGCCGCCTCCAGGTCGGCGACCTCGTCGCGCAGGGCGAGGGCCACCTGGTTCGCGGTGTCGCCCAGCGGCTGATCGTCGCGGACGAACGACCACGCCAGGATCGTCACCGGGCCGGTGAGCATCCCCTTGACGGGCCGGGTCGTCCGGCTCGCGGTGTAGGTGCTCCACGGGACCGTGATCGGCGCCGGGCGCGTCACGTCGCCCCACAGGATCGGCGGGCGGACGCCGCGCGAGCCGTAGGACTGCACCCAGCCGTGCTGCGTGACGGCGAAACCGTCGAGGTGCTCGGCGAAGTACTGGACCATGTCGTTGCGCTCGGGTTCGCCGTGGACGAGGACGTCCAGGCCGAGCTCCTCCTGCAGCTGCACGACGCGGTCGATCTCGGCGCGCAGGAACTCCTCGTAGGCGGCCTCGGCGAGCTCGCCGCGCGACCACGCCGCGCGGGCCCTGCGGATCTCGGTGGTCTGCGGGAACGAGCCGATGGTGGTCGTCGGCAGCGCCGGCAGGTCCAGGGCCTCGTCCTGCGCGGCGCGCCGGACGGCGTAGTCGCTGCGGCCGAAGGCGTCCGGGGTCAGGGCCGCGAGGCGCTCGCGCACCTGCGGGCGCACGACGCCGGGGGCGGTGAGCCGGTCGGCCAGCGCCGCGGCCGAGGCGGCCAGCTCGGCTTCGACGGCGGCCGCGTCGCCGAGCGCCCGGCCCAGCAGGACGACCTCGCCGACCTTCTGGTCGGCGAAGGAGAGCCAGCCGCGCAGCCGCTCGTCCAGCGCCGTCTCGCGGGCGACGTCGTGCGGGACGTGCAGCAGCGAGGTGGAGGTCCCGGCCACGACGTGCCCGGCGTGGCCCTCCAGCTCGCGCAGGGCGGCGAGGGCCCGCACGAGGTCGCGGCGCCAGATGTTGTGACCGTCGACGACGCCGCCGACGACCGTCTTGCCGGCCAGGACCGAGCGGTCGGCCGGGACGGCACCCTTCACCAGGTCCAGGGCCAGCCCGTCGACGGCGGCCAGGGCGGCGAGGTGGTCGCCCGCGTCGCCGTAGGGGGTGGCGACGAGCAGCCGCGGCCGGCCCGCGAGCGCGCCGAGGCGGTCGTAGGCGGCCCGCACGAGGTCGGTGAGCCCGTCGACGCCGGCGGTCGCGGAGTCGCTGACCAGGCCGGGCTCGTCGAGCTGCACCCACTCGGCGCCCGCGGCGGCGTAGGCGCTCAGGAGGTCCTCGTAGGCGCCCAGCAGGTCGTCGAGGCGGGAGATCGGCGCGAACCCCTCGGGGCTGCCGTCGGCGGCCTTCGCCAGCAGCAGGAACGTCACCGGGCCCACGACGACGGGCCGGGTGAGGAAACCGTCGGCCAGGGCCTCGGCGAACTCGCGCACGCCGCGGTCGTCGGCGTGCCGGAAGCGGGTGCCGGGGCCGATCTCGGGGACGAGGTAGTGGTAGTTCGTGTCGAACCACTTCGTCATCTCCAGCGGCGCCTGCGCCCCGCGGCCGCGGGCGATGGTGGAGTACCCGGCGAGGTCGACCCTGCCGTCCTCCCCGACGAGGTCGGCGAACCGCTCGGGCACCGCGCCGACGGCCACGGCCGCGTCGAGGACCTGGTCGTAGGCGGAGAACGACGACGGGATGGACGCGTCGTGGGCGGGCAGGCCCAGGCGGTTGAGGCGGCGGACGGTGGCGGCCCGGACGGCGGCGAGCGCGGCCTCGGTGGTGGCCAGGTCGGCCTTGCCGGACCACAGCGCCTCGAGGGCCTTCTTGGTCTCGCGGTCGGGGCCGATCCGGGGGTACCCCAGGATCGTCGCGGTCCACGCGGGCGTCCCGGTGGGGGTCGTGTCGCTCATCGGGTGGGTCCTCCTGCAGCGGCGGCCGCCGGGGCGGCCGGAGTGGGGTCGGCGGGTCGGGTCGCGGGTCGGGTCGCGGGTCGGGTCAGGTCGAGGTGGTCGAGGAGGTCCAGCGCGGGCGCGGCCGCGTTGAACGTGTACAGGTGCAGGCCGGGGGCACCGGCGGCGAGCAGCCCGTGCGCCAGGCCGGAGGTGAACGCCGTGGCCGCGCGGCGGCGGGCCCGGGGGTCCTCGTCGTCCAGGGCGGCGAGCAGGGCGCGGGGGGCCGGGACCCCGGTGAGCTCACCGATCCGCTGCAGCCGGCGGGCGTCGTCGGAGACGGCGAGGCCGGGCAGCAGGGGGATGGTGATCCCGGCGGCCCGGGCGCGGTGGACGAACGCGGCGTACTCGTCGGCCGAGAACGTGACCTGGCAGATCGCGAACCGGGCACCGGCGTCCTGCTTGGCCCGCAGGACGGCGAGCTCGTGCTCGTCGCGGCCCCGCGGGAACGCGGCGACGGCCAGGGTGAGCTCACCCTCGTCGAGGGGGCGCGACCCTCCCCGCAGGGCCAGCCGGCGCCGGTCGGCGACCTGGAGGAGTTCCACCAGGTCGCGGGCCGTGGCGACCCCGTCGGGGTGCGGGGCCCAGTCCGCGGCGCCGGCCGGCGGGTCGCCGCGCAGGGCGAGGACGTTGCGCACGCCGGCGTCGAAGAACTCCCCGGCCAGTTCCACGACCTCCCGGCGGGAGGACCCCACGCAGGTCAGGTGCGCCATGGCCGGGACGGCCGTGGTGCGCAGGACGTGGCACAGCAGGTCCCGGCTGGGCCCCCGCGTCGCCCCGGCCGCCCCGAACGTCACCGACACGAAGTCGGGGTTCGCCGCGAGCAGGTCGGACAGCTTGCGCCACAGGGTTTCCCGGCCACCGTCGGACCGGGGCGGGAAGAGTTCGAAACTGAGCGTGGGCCGCCCCGTCGCACCGGCGACGAGAGGCGCGAGCGTCATCGCGCGGTTCCCCGGCCGGGAACCGGGTAGGGGGTGGCGACATCGGTGGTGCGCATCACGAACTCCATCGGCCTGGCGTTAGCACCCTCGCCCGGGCTCGGGGGGTTGCTGCGGCGTCGTCGAGCCAGGACTCTCGGCCGCTCTGGATGGTGTGCTTCGAATGTAGACCGGCGCCGACGCCGGCCACAAGGGGTTCCCCCGAACGGCCCGCGACACGCCGACCTTGATTCCGGCCGGTCGCCCGTGGCAATCTCGCCCCAGGTCATGAGCGCCAGCGACAAGCCCCGGCTCGCTGGCCGGCAACCCTCCTCCGCGGTGGGGTGCCCCGGGTGACGACCTGGCCGGTTCCGAGGTGGTTCCGGCAAGCGCGGACCTCGCCGGGCGGGCCCCGGTCCTCCCGGCAGGGTCCACTCCCCGAGGAGACCTCGCGTGACGACGAGCACCCTGAGCCCCAGCCGCCCCTCCCGTCCCGCCCTCGCTCCCCTGCTGCCCGTCGTCGGCGCCGACACCGTCGTGCCGCTGGCCACCGGGGGCCGGGCCACCTACGTCAACCTGGACAACGCGGCCAGCGCCCCGGCCCTGGCCGTCGTGGCCGCCCGCGTCGCGCAGGTGCTGCCGCACTACGCCAGCGTGCACCGCGGGGCCGGGTACCTGTCCCGCGTCTCGACCGCGCTGTTCGAGCAGGCCCGGGCCCAGGTGGCGGGGTTCCTCGGGGCCCGCGGGGACGACCTGGTGGTGTTCACGCGCAGCACCACCGACGCCCTCGACCTGCTGGCCCGGGCCGTCCCGGACGGGGCCCGGGTGCTGGTCGCCGACGTCGAGCACCACGCGAACCTGCTGTCCTGGCAGCGCTCGGCGCGCACCACGGTGGTCCGCGGCGGGTCCGACGCGGAGGAGACCGCGAGCCTGCTGGAGGCCGAGCTGGCCACCGGGCGGTACGCGCTGCTGGCCGTCGCGGGGGCCTCCAACGTGACCGGCGAGGTGCTGCCGCTGCGCCGGCTGGCGCGGGCCGCGCACGCCGCCGGTGCCCGCATCGCCGTCGACGGCGCCCAGCTGCTGCCGCACCGCCGGGTCAGCCTCGCCGCCGACGACCCCGCCGACGACCTGGACTGGATCGCCCTGTCCGGCCACAAGCTGTACGCCCCCTTCGGGGCCGGCGCCCTGGTGGGCCGCCGCGACTGGCTGGACGCCGCCGAGCCCTACCTGGCCGGGGGCGGCGCCACCCTCGACGTGAGCCACGACGCGGTGCGCTGGGCGGACGGCCCGGACCGGCACGAGGCGGGCTCGCCCAACGTCGTCGGCGCGGTGGCGCTGGCCCAGGCGTGCGCGACGCTGGCGGCCCTGCCCACCGCGGCCCTGGAGTCCCACGAGGCCGCGCTGCGCGACCGGCTCGTGGAGGGCCTGGGCGCGCTGGAGGGCGTCGAGGTGGTGCGACCGCACCCGGCCGACGCCGTGGGGGTCGTGACCTTCACGGTCCCGGGTCGCCCGGTCTCGGAGGTCGCCGCGTACCTGTCGGCCGAGCACGGCATCGGCGTGCGCGACGGCCGGTTCTGCGCGCACCGGTTCGCGGACTCCCTGGGCCTGGTCGAGGGCGGGCTGCGCGCCTCGACCGGGGTGGGGACGAGCTCGGACGACGTGGACCGGCTCGTCGCGGCGGTCGGGCGCTTCCTGACCACCGGGCCGGAACTGCAGTACGGCGTCGTGGACGGCCACTGGGGTCCCCTGACGGACGCCCGGCCGGCTCCCGAGACCTTCCTCGGCCCGGTGCCCGAACCGCGCTGACCCGCCCGCGCGGCCGAACCCCGCTCACGCGACCGCGTGGACGTCCCGTGACCCACACCCCAGGAGTGACATGAGCCCGACCCCCTCGCCCGCAGCCCCCTCGGTGGACGCGCTGACCGCCGGGCGGGCCGTCGCCGGTGGCGCGCTGCTCGTCGACGTCCGCAGCGACGCCGGGCGCGCGGCCCACGGCGGACTGCCGCAGGCCGTCGTCGTCGCCACGACCGACGTCGGGCCGGCGTTCACCGTCGGTGGCCCCGGGGCCCTGCCACAGCTGACCGGACTGGACCAGGAGATCGTCGTGATCTGCGGTTCGACGGCCGGGTCGGGCCCGGTCGCCGCCGAGCTGCTCGCCGCGGGGTTCACGAACGTCGTGCAGGTCGACGGGGGCTTCCCCGCCTGGAAGGCCGCCGGGCTGGCGCCCGGGGAACCCGCGCAGGCCTGAGGTGACGAGCACCGCGGAGCACCGCGACCCCGCACCCACCCCGCACCGGGCGCGCCGACGGTGCACGATCCACCACCCCCGGCGGGGCGCCGGCGCCCGCCGCGTGGCGGGCCGGGCCTCAGGGCACGGGCTCGCTGTCGGGGCGGGGACCACCGCCGGCACCGCGGACGTCCCCGGACAGCAGCGCGTGGAGCTCGGCCTCGAACTCCGCCCAGCTCAGTTCACCGGGACCCGGTTCCGGTTCGGTGTCGACCGGGGACCAGGGGAACCCCCACTGACCGTGCCCGGCCAGCGCCAGACCCTCGACGACCGCGCCTCCGAAACTGGTTGCGGCAGCGCACAAACGCGTCCACACTCGATGTCCTCGCACCTCGCACCTCCGCTCTCGGGTGCCTCACTGTGACACACCCGCACCGATCCGCAAGGGCCTTCGCGAGGTTTCCGCCGCGAGGGTTCCCCGGTGCGGCGCCCACCGGCCGGGGACGGTGGGGGACGGCGCGCCCGACCCCCACCCCGTGACCCCTCCCCCCAGATCAGGAGCAGACATGCCCACCCCGTTCCACGTGTTCCTGGAGGTCGACGGCGGCGGGTGGCACCCGGCCGCCTGGCGCCGCTCCCGCACGACCCCCGACCAGGTGTTCTCCCCCGCCCGGCTCCGGGAGTTCGCCGTCACGGCCCAGGCCCAGGGCCTGACGGGGCTGACGTTCGAGGACAGCACCAGCACCAACCCCCGCAACCCCGTCGGGCACCTCGACGCCGTGCAGCGGGCGGCGTTCCTGGCCGGGACGACCGACGCGATCGGGTTGCTGCCGGTGGCCGCGACGACGTACGCCGAGCCGTTCCACCTCGCCGCGCAGATCGCCTCCCTCGACCACTCCAGCCACGGGCGGGCCGGCTGGGTCGCGACGACCTCACCGGCGCAGACCGCCCGGGCCGTGGACCTGCCCGTGCCCGCGGACCCGGCGGCCGAGCTCGCCGACGTCGTCCGCGCCGTGCGGGCGCTGTGGGACTCCTGGGAGGACGACGCGGTGATCCGCGACGTCGCCACGGGCCGCTACGTCGACCGCGACCGCCTGCACCACGTCGACGTCGTCGCGGACACGTTCTCCGTCAAGGGCCCGCTCACCGTCCCGCGGTCCCCGCAGGGCCAGTCGGTCGTCGCCGTCCACGAGCGCGACCTGACCGACCGGACCGCGGCCGACGTGGTGCTCAGCGGCGACGAGCGGGCCCGCCGCCGCGCGGGCGGCCCGCTCGTCGTGCTCGACGTCGAGTTCGCCCTGGACACCGAGGCCCACCCGGCGCCGGACCGCCTCGCGGCCCTCGACGCCGACGGCACCGCCCCGGACCTCGGCCGGATCCGCTGGGCGGGGTCGGGCGAAGGCCTGGCCCGGTACCTGGCCGGGCTGGCCGGCTCGGTGGACGGCGTCCGGCTGCACGCGGCCGTCCTCGACGAGGACCTGCGGGCGCTGCTGCGCACGACCCTGCCGGCGCTGCGCGTCGCCCGGCTGCTCCAGCCGCCGGTCGCCGGCGCGACGCTGCGCTCCACCCTGGGCCTGGCCCGACCCGTCAACCAGTTCGCCACGGCCTGAGGACGCCCCACGATGACCCACCCCACGACCGACCTGCGCTACCCCGACGCCGTCGTCCACTTCGGCGTGTTCTTCCAGGGCGTCAACCACAGCACGATCTGGTCGGACCCGCGCAGCGGTTCCCAGCTGCACCCCTCCACGTTCACCCAGCTGATCCAGACCGCCGAACGCGGCCTGTTCGACGCGTTCTTCCTGGGCGAGGGCCTGCGGTTGCGCGAGCAGCGCGGGAAGATCCACGACCTCGACATCGTGGGCCGCCCCGACGCGCTGACCGAGCTGGCGACGCTGGCGGGCCTCACGTCGCGCATCGGGCTGGTCGCGACGCAGAACACCACGTACAACGACCCCGCCGACCTCGCCCGCCGGCTGGCGTCGCTGGACGTGCTGTCCGGCGGACGTGCCGCGTGGAACGTCGTCACCACCGACAACGCCTGGACGGGCGCGAACTTCCGCCGCGGCGGGTACCTGGACCACGCCGACCGGTACGAGCGGGCCGAGCGGTTCGTGAACCTCGCCAAGGCCGTCTGGGACAGCTGGGACGGGACGGGTTTCACGCCGGTGACCTCCCGCGACCGGTTCTTCGACGTGGAGATCACCCCGACCGTCCCGCGCAGCCCGCAGCAGCACCCGGTCCTGTTCCAGGCGGGCGACTCCCCCGCGGGCCGCGACTTCGCGACCCGCACGGCCGACGTCATCTTCTCCCGGCACGGGACCCACCACGCCGACGCCCTGGAGTTCGCCGACGACATCCGCCGCCGCACGGTCGCCGCGGGCCGCCCCGAGGGCGACGTGCTGATCCTGCCCGGCACGCAGGTCGTCGTGGCCGACAACGAGGCCGAGGTCGAGGAGAAGGCCCGCTGGGTCCTGGAGCAGCAGGTCACCCCCGCGACCGCGCTGTCCCTGGTCGGGCAGGTGTGGGGCGAGGACCTGTCGGGCTACGACCCGGACGGCCCGCTGCCCGCGCACGACCCCGTCATCGAGGACATCGACGGCACCCGCGGCGCGCACCGCGCCGGCAGCAACGCCCGCGACCTCGCGCGGCAGTGGCGCGCGGTGGCCGAGGAGAACAAGTTCTCGCTGCGGGAACTGGTGCTGCACCACTCCTCCGAGCGCGGGTTCGCCGGGACGGCCTCCCAGCTCGCCGACGAGCTGACCTTCTGGGTCCGCTCGGGCGCCAGCGACGGGTTCAACATCACGCCGTACCTCGTGCCGTCCGGGCTGGACGACATCGTCGACCAGCTCGTGCCCGCCCTGCAGGACCGCGGGGCGTACCCGAGCGAGTACGTCGGCACGACGCTGCGCGAGCACCTGGGGCTGCGGCCGCCGCTGACGCGCCGCTGAGCCACCACGGACGTGCGGGCCCCCGGGACACCTTCCCGGGGGCCCGCACGCGGTGCGCGGCTCGCCGTCACCCCTGCCGGGCGGTCTCGTCCCGCAGCAGCTCGCCGAGGTACCGGGCGATCTCCCCAGGCCCCGAGCGCGGCGCGACGGCCTCCACGGCGGGGTTGTAGTTCGTGTTGGTGTTCACGTCGTACGTGACGGTGCGCCCGTCGGCGGTCTCGAGGAACTCGATGCCGGCGATCTCGATCCCCGCCTCGCGCAGCAGGTCCGCGTACCGCCTGATGAGCGGGGTGTCGGCCGTGACGTCCCCGCGCAGCGAGAACAGCCCCTGCGGGCCGTCCACGACGCACGCCTCGAGGGCCTGCCCCGAGGTCGGGACCTCGCACGCGTCGGCCGGGCACAGCTCGAAGCTTCCCGCCGAGGTGTCGACCCGCACCGCGTACACGAACTCCCCGCCGACGAACTCGGCGCGGGTGATGAACGGCTGCGCCGAGCGCAGGTACTCCTGCAGCAGGGTGATGCCGTCGGCCGGTTCCTCGAACTCCGGGGAGGCGACGTGCGCGTCGAACTCCTCGTGGGAGTCGAACCGGCGCACGCCCAGGCCCTTGCCGCCCTGGTTGTGCTTGGTGATGAACGGCACGTCGAGCTCCCGGGTCCGCCGCGACAGGTCGTCGCGGCCGAACACCGCGAGCGTGCGGGGCACGTCGAACCCGTGGCGGCGCAGCAGGGCGTGCTGGGCGACCTTGCTGACCTCCAGCTCCACGACCGGCGTGCCCCCCACGACGCGCCGCCCCCAGCCCTCCAGCCAGGCGAACACCGCGCGGGTGTACTCCTTGGTGCGCTCGTGGCCGCGGGTGTGCGCCGACGCGCTCAGCCGCGACCAGTACACGCCGGGCGCCGGTTCGGCGTCCAGGTCCAGGGAGCCGTCGGTCAGCAGCACCTCCTGGAACGGCACACCGGCGGTGCGGAACGCCGCCTCGAACGGCGGGAACCACTCGGGGTTCTCGTGGACGACGTGCACGCGCGGCTCGGTGCCGGTCGCGAAGGTCCAGCTGCGGGTGTCCTCGACGGTGGTCACGGGTTTCCTCCGGTGCTCGTGCGGGGCGTGCGACCAGGGTGCCACCCCGGCCCCGGGGCGCCGCCCGGAACCCCGGGGGACCGCGGGTGCTTGGTGTTCGGCCGGGTCGTGGGCTACTTTCGAGGTCGTCCATCCAGAGCGGCCGAGAGACCTGGCTCACCGACGTCGCAGCAACCCCCCGATCCGTCGGGCGAGGGTGCTTCCGCCAGGACCGATGGGAGTCGCAGCATGAGCGGTCGCACCGCACCGGGGAACCTCCTCGTCCGGCGCCGTCACGTCGACCTGGGACGGCTGAGCTCGGCGGTCTGTGCGGGGGTCTGACCCCCCGTCCGTCGCGGCGACGCCCGCGGACGTCCACTGCGCCGGTCCCCCGGTGCGGCCCCCCGGAGACCCCTCGTGCCTGGTACGACCCGCCCCACCCCCCGCTCCCTCGGCATCGTCGGTGCCGGTCCCCGCACGCTGGTCCTGCTGCAGCGCCTCGGCGCGCGGTGGACCGCAGCCGGTGACGAGCGCCCCCTGGACGTCCACGTGGTGGACCCCTTCGACTCCGGCGCCGGCCGCGTCTGGCGGGAGGCCCAGGACCCGCTGCTGTGGATGAACTCGCGGGCCGCCGACATCAGCGTGCTGCCCGACGCCTCCGTGACCGGGCTGACCGGGCCCGTCCAGCACGGTCCCGGCCTGGCGGAGTGGGTCACGCAGCACCGCGCCGACCTCGTGCTCGACGCGGCCGCCGCCGGGGACGACCTGCTGCGCGAGGAGGTCCTGCGCCACGAACCCGGGTCGTTCACCTCACGCCGGCTGGCCAGCCGCTACTTCGCCGACGCCTGGCACCGGACCCTGGCCGGGCTGCCCGCCGGGGTGCGGGTCCACCGCCACGCGCGGACGGTCCTCGACCTCACCGACGACCCCGCCGACGGCAGCCAGCACCTGCACCTGGCCGGGCTGGAGGGCACCCTGCGGGTCGACGCCGTGCTGCTGGTGCAGGGCCACCTCGACGTCCGGCCGGGGCCCCGCGAGCGCCGGGTCGAGGCGTTCGCCCGCACGCACGGGCTGGCCTACGTCCGTCCCGGCTACACCAGCGACCAGGACCTCGACGTGCTGCGGCCGGGCGTCGACGTCGTCGTGGTGGGCATGGGCCTGGCCTTCGTGGACCTGGTGGTGCGGCTGACCGAGGGGCGCGGAGGGCGGTTCACCGAGAACCCCGACGGGAGCCTGGAGTACCGGCGCAGCGGACGCGAACCGCGGCTGCACGTGGGGTCGCGGCGCGGGGTGCCGTACCGCGCGAAGATCGGGTACGCCACGCCCACCGACCTGGGGCTGCCGCGCTACTACTCGGCGCGGGCCGTCGAGGCCCAGCACGGCGACGCCCCCCTGGACCTGCGGGTCGACCTGTGGCCGCTGATCGCCAAGGAGCTGGCGGGCGCGCACTACCGCGAGCTGTTCCGCACCCACCCCGGTCGCACGGCGCTGGCGGCCGCGGAGTTCGACGCCCGCTTCTCCCGCGCCGCGTGGGGGTCGGCGGAGGTCGACGAACTGGTCGAGCGGGCCGTGCCGGACCCGGCCGACCGGTTCGACCCGGCCGACCTGGACCGCCCCCTCGACACCTGGTGGGGGACGTCCGGGGACGAGGTGCACGAGCGGGTCCTGCGCCACCTCGAGGACGACCGCGCCCGGCGCAGCGACCCGCGCCACTCCCCCGACGGCGCCGTCGTCGCCGCGCTGCTGTCCGCGTACGTGGTGACGGCCGGGTTGCACGCGGCGGGCCGGCTGAACGCCCGCTCGGCGGCGGTCGACGTGGACGGCTGGTGGCACGGGTTCTTCAGCTACGTGGCGAGCGGGCCGCCGCCGCAGCGGGTGCGGCAACTGTCGGCGCTGGCGCGGGCGGGGGTGCTGCGGTTCCTGGGGGCCGGGCTGAACGTCGTCGCCGACCCGGAGGCCGGCGCGTTCACCGCGACCTCCGACAGCGGCCCGCACGAGGTGCGGGCCGGGGCCCTGGTCGAGGCCCGGTTGCCCGTCCCGGACCTGGAGTGGACCTCCGACGTGCTGCTGACGCGGCTGCGCGAACGCGGTGAGGTCCGGGCCCACGAGATCTCCGACGGCGGGACCCGGCTGTCGAACGGCCGGCTCGTCGTGGACCCCCGAGGGCGGCTGGTCCGCGGGGACGGCTCACCCCACCCGCGGCGGTTCGCCACCGGCGCCTGGGTCTCCGGGGAGGGCGCGGCGCCCGCGTTCGCCCGGCCGGGCACCGACGCGGAGCTGTTCCGGCGGGCCGACCGGCTGGCCGGCGACCTCCTGCGGGCCGGGTCGTCCACGGTCCCGGCCGCCCGTGCCGACACCCCCGCCGACACCCCCGCCGACACCCCCGCCGACACCCCCGCCGACACCCCCGCCGACACCCCCGCCGTGTCCGACCTGCCGGGAGAACGACGATGAGCGGGACGACGCGCACCGGCCCCGCCCCCCGCACCGCACTGGTGGCCGGGGCACCCGCGGCCGCGGTGAAGGTCCTGCCCGCCCGGCACCCGTGGCGGTGGGTGGCGACCGCGGTGGTCGCCGTCCTGGCGGCGATGGCGGTCAACGCCCTCGTCACCAATCCCGCCTGGGAGTGGCCGACGGTCGCGGAGTTCTTGTTCTCCGCGACGATCCTGAAGTCGATGTGGCTGACGGTGAAGCTCACGATCGTCGGCACCGCGATCGGCTTGATCCTGGGAACCGTCCTGGCGCTCATGCGGATGGCGCACAACCCGCTGCTGAAGGCCGTCAGCTTCAGCTACATCAGCGTGTTCCGGTCGGTCCCGCTGATCCTGCAGCTGCTGTTCTGGTTCAACCTGGCGATCCTGTACGAGCGCATCGGCTTCGGCGTCCCCTTCGGTCCGCAGTTCTGGTCCTTCGGCACCCAGGACCTCATCGGGCCGCTCACCGCGGCGTTCCTCGGTCTCGGGCTGCACCAGGCCGCGTACTTCGCCGAGATCGTCCGCTCGGGGTTCCTGGCGATCGACCCGGGCCAGCGGGAAGCGGCGGCGGCGCTGGGGATCCCGCAGGGCCGGCAGTTCTGGAGGATTCAGCTCCCGCAGGCGCTGCGCATCATCGTCCCGACGACGGGCAACGAGATCATCGGCCTGCTCAAGGGGACCTCGGTCGTCTACGTCATGGCGCTGCCCGAGCTCTTCTACCAGGTCCAGGTCGTCTACTCCCGCACCGGCCGCGTGATCCCGCTCCTGCTGGTCGCGGCCGTCTGGTACTTCGTGCTGACCACCGTCCTGTCGACCGGGCAGTGGTTCGTGGAGCGGTACTACGGCCGGGGCAGCTCCCGCAGTCACGACGAGCTGCCGCTGGTGAAGGTTCTCCGCACCCTGCGCACCGCCCGCGCCCGTCGTCTTGAGGTCACCCGGTGAGCGCCCCCACCCTGGCCCGGCCGGTCGTCCGCCTCGAAGGCGTCCACAAGCGGTTCGGCGCTCTGGAGGTCCTGCGCGGGGTCGACCTGTCGGTCGCCGCCGGCACCGTCACCGTCGTGCTGGGGGCGTCCGGCTCGGGCAAGTCGACGCTGCTGCGCACCATCAACCACCTCGAGAAGGTCGACGCAGGCGTCGTCGAGGTCAACGGCGAGCTCATCGGCTACGAGCGGGCCGGGAAGCACCTGCGCGAGCTGCACGAGCGGAAGGTCCTGCGCCAGCGGTCGAACATCGGGTTCGTGTTCCAGCACTTCAACCTCTTCCCGCACCTGACGGTGCTGGAGAACGTCGTCGAGGCCCCCGTGTCGGCGCAGCGCCGCCGACGCCCCGAGGTCGAGGTGGAGGCCCGCGCCCTGCTGGAGCGGGTGGGCCTGGCCGACAAGGCCGGGGAGTACCCCCGCCGCCTGTCCGGCGGGCAGCAGCAGCGCGTCGCCATCGCCCGGGCGCTGGCCCTGAAACCGTCTCTGGTCCTGTTCGACGAACCGACCTCGGCGCTGGACCCCGAACTCGTCGGCGAGGTGCTGGACGTGATCCGGGACCTCGCCGCCTCCGGCACGACCATGGTGGTCGTCACGCACGAGATCGGTTTCGCCCGCGAGGTCGCCGACCGCGTGCTGTTCATGCACGAGGGCGTCGTCCTGGAGGAGGGCACCCCCACCCAGGTCTTCGACCACCCGCGGCACGAGCGCACCCGCTCGTTCCTCGCGAAGGTCCTCTGAACCACCGCACCCCCTGACGGTCCGGCGCTCCGCCGGACCGCGACGTCGGCCTGCCCCGGGCAGGCCCGAGCACGAGGAGAACCCCTTGATCAGCCGACGTACCTGGCTCCTGTCGCTGGCCGCCACCCCCCTGGTGGTGTCCGCGTGCGCGTCGGGCAGCGCCGACCCCGCGACGGCTCCCGCCGCCGGCAGCAGCAGCGGCTCGGGGGTCGACACCAGCCCCGAGCAGGGCGGACGCGTCACCGTCGACGCGGTGCCGGAGATCGCCGCGAAGGTGCCGCAGGCGATCCGGGACCGCGGGACGCTGGTCATCGGCACCACCGGCAACGGCAACCCGCCGCTGAGCTTCCGCGCCGACGACGACGAGACCGTCATCGGCATCGAACCCGACATCGCCCTGCTCGTCGCCGGTGTCCTGGGCCTGGAACCCGACATCCAGGCCACCAGCTGGGAGAACCTGTTCCTGTCGATGGACTCCGGGCAGTACGACGTGGGGTTCTCGAACATCACCGTCACCGAGGAGCGCAAGGAGAAGTACGACTTCGCGTCCTACCGCGTCGACACCCTGGCCTGGGAGGTCGCGAAGGACTCCGACATCACCGCGATCGCCGGCCCGGAGGACATCGCCGGCCTGACCGTCTCGGTCGGTTCGGGCACCAACCAGGAGAAGGTCCTGCTGGACTGGAACGCGCAGAACGAGGCGGCCGGGCGGGAGGAGGCGACCATCCAGTACTACCAGCAGGCCTCTGACACGTACCTGGCGCTCGCCTCCGGCCGCATCGAGGCCAACTTCGGGCCGAACCCGACGGCCGCGTACCACGCGCAGGTCTCCGGGGACACGAAGATCGTCGGCACCGTCCCCGGCGGCGGGACCATCCAGGCCGAGATCGCGGCGACGACGAAGAAGGACAACGGCCTCGTGCAGGCCCTGGCCGACGCGCTGAACCACCTCATCGGCAGCGGCGCGTACGCCGAGACCCTCGAACGCTGGAACCTGGCGAACGAGGCCGTGACGACGTCGGCGATCAACCCGCCCGGGTTGCCGAAGACCGACTGACCGCGGCAGCACGACGGCCCGCCCACCCCGCGACGGGGTGGGCGGGCCGTGGTGCGCGCGGGTGGGTCAGTCCGCGCGCCGCGCGAGGAGGTGCCAGTGGGTCACTCCGCCCACCTCGTCGACGACGTCCCCGCCCACGGGCAGCAGCTCGCACCCGCTGGCCAGCAGCGCCCCCTGCACGAGGTCGCGGTCCAGCCGCAGCAGGCCGGCCCGCGCGGGCGCACCGGCGGGGGCCAGCAGCGAGATCGCGCCCCCGGCGTGCACGGACGAGGTGAGCGCGGCGACGTCGGCGACGACCTGCGCCAGGGTGCCGCGCGCGGGCAGGACGTCGTGGCACAGGACGAGGTCGAAGGACCCCGAGCCCCCGGCGCGGTGGTGGGTGATCGCGGCGAGGGCGGCGATGTCGTCCAGGTCCGCGTCGACCGTGCGGACCCGGTGCGCGACACCGGCTCCCGCGGCGCGTTCCTGCGCGGCGGCCAGGGCCCGCCCGGAGGGGTCGAGGACGGTCACGTCGTGACCCAGCCGGGCCAGGTCGACGGCGTCGCGGCCGTCGCCCCCGCCCGCGTCGAGGACCCGCAGCGGCGCGGGCCCGAGCCCGGCCAGGACGGGGCCCACCACGTCGGTCACCAGGGCCCGGCGCGACCGGGTGCCGGTCCTCACGGGCCGTCCTCGGGGGTGCGCCCCTGGTCCAGCCGGGCCCGCCGGACCCAGCCGGCGACGCGGCCGTCGACCAGGACCCAGGCGGCGGGGAACTCCCCCAGCGCGGTCCACGCCTCGTCGGCGCCCTGACCGACGCCCACGTGCGGCAGCGGCGCGTCGGCGACCTCGCGCAGCGGGACGTGCGCGAGGTCGGGATCGTCGCGGACGAGGTGGCGCAGGCCCGCCAGGGTCGCGGCCCCCACGACGTCGCCCAGGGGGAGCGGGCGGCGGGTGTCGCGGCGGGGCAGGACGACGGCCAGCGGGGTGCGGCCCAGGGCGCCCTGCCCGGCGGCCAGCTCGGCGGCCCGCCCGACGGTCAGGTCGGCGGCCAGCGAGATGGGTCCCGGAGCGTCCAGGGCTCCCGCCGGCAGCAGGTCGCGCACCGGGCGCTCGACCCCTCCTTCCAGGAACCCGTTGCGGCGCAGCCAGGTGTCGTTGAGATTCTTGGACGAGGGGGAGCGCCCGGGGTCGGGCAGCAGCACCACGACGACGTCGTGGGGGCCCAGCCCCTCCGCTTCGCGCAGCGCGACGGCGACCGCGCCGGCCGCCGACCCGCCGACGAGCAGCCCCTCCTCGCGGGCCAGCCGGCGACCGGTCAGCAGCGCGTCCCGGTCCTCGACCGGGACGACCGCGTCGAGGACGCCGGGGCGCACGGCCCGGGAGCTGGCGTCACCGCCGGAGCACGTCGAGCTCACCGGGTCGACCCCGACGACGCGGACGCGGCCACCGCTGACGGACTTCAGGAACTCCCCGGCACCGGAGATCGTCCCGCCGGTCCCCACCCCGGCGACGAAGGTGCTCAGGCGCCCCTGCGTCTGCGCCCAGATCTCGGGACCGGTGGTCTCCCGGTGCGCGGCGGGGTCGTCCGGGTCGTCGTCCGGGTGGGCCAGCCACCCGCCGGGGATCTCCGCGGCCAGGCGGACGGCCGTGTGGTGGACGTGCCGCGGGTCGTCGCGCGGGACGCCGCCCGGCACGACGACGACCTCGGCGCCGTAGGCGCGCAGGACGGCGATCTCCTCCGCGCTGGTCCCGTCGGGGACGACCACGACGACGGGGTGGCCGAGCTGGGCGCCGACGACGGCCAGCCCGACGCCGGTGTTCCCGCTGGTCCCCTCGACGATCGTCCCGCCGGGCGGCAGGGACCCGTCGGCCCGGGCGCGGCGGACCGTCCAGAGGGCGGCGCGGTCCTCGACGCTGCCGCCGGGGTTGTTCTGCTCGAGCTTGACGTAGACGGCGGCCTGGAGGTGAGACGCGGTGCGGCGCAGACGGATCAGCGGGGTGGAACCGATGGCGTCCAGGACGGACTCGTGGACGGGACCGGCGGCGGCGCCCAGGTCCAGGTCGCGGGTGGTCCCGGTGATCGGCAGCCGTTCGAGGGTGCTCACGGTGCGGCCTTTCGGTGGAGGAGCAGGTGCGGGCCCGGGGGCGCGGCGGTGTTCTCAGTCGAAGTGCCTGCCGTAGCAGCGGCTGTGCCCGACGCGGTCGTACGGGGGGTAGGCGGGGACCGGTTCCCAGCCTTGGCGCTCGTACAGGGCCATCGCCTCGGGCTGGCGGTCGCCGGTCTGCAGCAGCAGCCGGTCCACGCCCAGGGCCCGGGCGGACTCCTCGACGCGGCGCAGCGCCTGGGCCGCTAGCCCTCGGCGGCGGTGCGCGGGGGCGACGAAGACGCGTTTGACCTCCCACCGCACGGGTTCGCCCTCGACGGCGAGCCGGCGCAGGCTGGCCGTCGCGGCCGGTTCGCCGCCGGCCAGGGCCAGCCACGCCACCTCGACCTCGGCGGCGGAGGGGGGCGGGGGGAAGGAGCGCGGGCTCGCGCCGGGGCGGGCGTAGCGCGGGCCGATCTCGGCGTCCATGAGGTCGCGCAGGCCCGCCACGCGCGGGTCGTCCCAGCCCGTGGCCTCCCAGGTGACGACGGGCAGCGCCTGGACGGTCACCGCCGGGCCAGCGGGGAGGCGAAGGCGACCACGACGCGGTGCACGGCCTCCCGCAGCTCCTGCGGCGTGAGGTCGGAGAACCCCCAGCGGAACCGGTCGGTGAACTCGCGCGGGCCCACGGGGCTGAAGTAGCGCCCCAGCGGGAAGTCGACGGCGTTCTGCCGGGCCGCGTCCAACGCCTTCTCCAGGTCGACGGCGGGGTCGACCACGCGACCCCACACGAAGATCCCGCCCTCGGCCGCGGGGACCTCCACCACGCCCGCGAGTTCGGCCGACACCGCGGCCAGCAGCGCGTCGTGCCGTTCGCGCAGGACCGACCGGCTGTGCCGCAACGCGTCGGCCAGCGCACCGGGGCCGGCCAGGAAGCGGTGGACGGCACGCTGGACGACGAGCGAGGTGTGCTGGTCGGAGTCCCGGCGGGCGTCCAGCACGGCCCCGGCCAGCCACCGCGGGCCGGCGATCCAGCCGAGCCGGAGGCCGGGCCCGAGGGTCTTGGAGAACGTGTTCACGTGCAGGACCTGCTCGGAGGCCAGGTCCAGGTCCTCGGCGGGGTCACCGTCGAACCGGAGCTTGCGGTACGGGTCGTCGGACAGCACCAGGAACCCGTACCGCTCGGCCAGGTCCACCAGCCGGCGGCGGGCGGCCACGGGCGAACTGGTGCCCGTGGGGTTCTGGAAGTCCGGGATCGTGTAGAGGAGCTTGGGCCGCAGCCCGGCGCGCAGCTGGGCCTCCAGGTCGTCCAGGTCGAGGCCGTCGGGCCCGGTGGCGACCGGGCGGGTGTCGGCGCGGCGCTGCCGCAGCAGGGTCAGGACGAGCGGGTAGGTGGGGTTCTCGACGAGCACGACGTCGCCGGGGTCCACGAGCGCGTCGAACACCAGCGCCAGGGCGTGCAGCGCGCCGTTGGTGACGGCGACGCGCTGGGGGTCGGTGCCCTCGTCGGTGGCGATCCACTCCCGCAGCTCCGGCAGCCCCAGCGGCACCGAGTAGCGCAGCGACGGCGCGGCCGGGTCGGCCAGTTCCTCGGCGAAGGCGCGGGACAGCCCGGCCAGCGGAAGGGCCGCGGCGCCGGGGATCCCGCCGTGCAGGCCGATGGTGCCCTCGACCGGGTGGGTGGGTCGCGGGCCGAAACCCACGGCCGGCAGCACGTCCCGGGCGCGGCGGGACAGCAGGTGCGGGCCGCTGAGCAGTTCGGGGTCGAGCGCCGCGTCGTCCTCGACGAGGATCACGGGGTCACCCCGCCCGGTTCGGCGCCGACGGCGATGGGGACGCGGACCGTGTTCCCCCACTCGGTCCAGCTGCCGTCGTAGTTGCGCACGTCGGGCAGGCCGATCAGGTGGGTCAGCACGAACCACGTGTGGCTCGACCGTTCCCCGATGCGGCAGTAGGCGATCGTCGGCCGGGTGGGGTCCAGGTGCGCCCCGCCGGTGGTGTAGAGGGCCTCCAGGGCGGCGCGGTCCTTGAACCGGCCGTCGTCGGCGGCGGCCTGCGCCCAGGGCACGTTCGCGGCGCCGGGGACGTGCCCGCCGCGGACGGTGCCCTCCTGCGGGTAGTCCGGGATGTTGGTCAGCGTGCCGGCGTACTCCCCGGGCGAGCGCACGTCGATGAGCTGACGGCCGAGGTGCGCGCGCACGTCCGGCAGGAACGCGCGGATCGCGGTGTCGTCGCGGTCGACGACGGGGTACTCGGTGGCGGCCCGCGGCACGACCTCGGTCGTGAGCTCACGGCCCTCGGCGACCCACGCGGACCGGCCACCGTCGAGGAGGCGGACGTCGGCGTGCCCGAACAGGCTGAACACCCACAGGGCGTAGGCCGCCCACCAGTTGTTCTTGTCGCCGTACACGACGACCGTGTCGTCGCGGCCGATGCCCTTGCGGGACAGCAGCTCGGCGAAACCCTTGCCGTCGAGGTAGTCGCGCGTCACCTGGTCGTTGAGCTCGGTGTGCCAGTCGACCTTCACCGCGCCGGGGACGTGCCCGGTCTCGTACAGCAGGACGTCCTCGTCGCTCTCGACGACGACGAGGCCCTCGCG
This sequence comes from Kineococcus rugosus, assembly GCF_050871975.1. Taxonomy (NCBI): domain Bacteria; kingdom Bacillati; phylum Actinomycetota; class Actinomycetes; order Kineosporiales; family Kineosporiaceae; genus Kineococcus; species Kineococcus rugosus. Next base: position 53,880 of record NZ_JBJLSJ010000030.1, read on the forward strand.
GCCGAGGTTCTGCGCCAACCAGGCGGTGCTGACGAGGCGGTCGGGGTGGGCGTACGCGGTGAACTTGGGGTCGCCGGTGTCGGTGGGGACGGGCATGGGGGTGCTCCGGGGTTCGGTGGGGAGGGGGAGGCCGGGTCGAGCCTCAGCGACAGGCGCTGCTGGAACGACGGCACAGGTCCACCACGCGCCGGCTGCAGGCGTGGAAGTGACCCCCGGGACGGCGCGGGGTGGCACGGGACGTGCGGTGCTGCATCGATCCTCCATCGTTCCCGGCGGAAGCACCCGCACCCGTTCGCACGGGGGGTTGCTGCGGCGTCGCGGAGCCAGGTCTCTCAGCCGCTCTTGATGGGTTGCCCGATCACTGTCGCGTGGCCCTGAGCCGGTTGTCAATCCCCGCCCGGGTCCCGGATCAGAGGGCCTTGCCGGGGTTCAGCAGGCCCAGCGGGTCGAAGACGGCCTTGATGCCGGCCTGCAGCGCCCGCACCCGCGGGGCCAGCTCGTCGGGCAGCCAGCGCCGCTTCGCGGTGCCGATGCCGTGCTCGCCGCTGATGGTGCCGCCCAGGCGCAGGGCGGTCGCGACGACCTCGTCCGCGGCGGCCTCGAGGCGCTCGGCGGCACCGGCGGTGTCGTCGGCGAACAGCAGCGGGTGGAAGTTCCCGTCCCCGGCGTGCGCGACGGCGCGCACCGCGATCCGGTGCGCCGCACCGATCCTGGTGATCTCGCGGTGGAACTCCCCGATCCGGGACAACGGGACCGCGACGTCCTCCCCCACGGCCAGCGCGTCTTCCAGCGGCCCCCGGCCGGTGCGACGCAGCTCCCAGTGGAACTCCGCGTCGGCTCCGTGCAGCCGGCGCGGGCGTCCCCCGGCTCCGGCCAGGGCCGCCTCGACCTCGGCCGCCTCGGCCCGCGCGCCGTGGCCGTCGGTCTGGACGAGCAGCAGGGCGCCGCCGTGCGCGGCCAGCGACGTGCCCGAGTGGGCGTCGATGTCGCCCAGCGTCGCGCCGTCGAGCAGTTCCACGACGGCCGGTCGCGCCGCGCCGGCCGTGAGGGCCAGAAGGCCCTGCGCGGCCGCGTCGACCGAGTCGAACCAGGCGGCGACGGTCTGCTCGTCGACCGGCCGGGGGCGCAACCGGACCGTGATGCCGACGACGACCCCGAGGGTCCCCTCGGACCCGGTGAACAGCCCCACCAGGTCCAGGCCCGTGACCCCCTTGATCGAGCGGTGCCCCGTCGAGACGAGGGTCCCGTCGGAGAGCACCACGTCCAGGGCGAGCACCGACTCGCGGGTCACGCCGTACTTGGCGCAGCGCAGGCCCCCGGCGTTCGTGGCGACGTTGCCGCCGATGCTGGAGATCCGCCAGCTGGCGGGGTCGGGGGCGTAGCGCAGCCCCAGCGGCGCCAGCGCCGCGTCGAGGTCGGCGCCCAGGACGCCCGGTTCCACGCGGGCCACCTGGTCGGCGGGGGCGATCTCGAGGATCCGGTCGAGCCGCTCGGTGGACAGCACGATCCCGCCGGCCACGCCGACGGCCCCGCCGGACAACCCCGTGCCCGCCCCCCGGGGGACGACGGGGACCCGGTGCCGGGTGGCCCAGCGCAGGACGGCCTGGACCTGCGCCACGTCGGCGGGGCGGACGACGGCGAGGACCCCGACGGGGGCGTCGAGGCGGGAGCGGTCGGTGACCTCGTGGGCGGCGAAACCCGGGTCCACGGCGCCGGGCAGTTCGCGGGCGAGCTCGGCCAGCGGGCCGGTCAGGACGTCGGGGAGCAGTTCGGTCGTCACGTCTGGTGGCTCCGTTCGGGAGTTCCTGCACGGGTGGTCCCGCTCCGGTGCGGTCACGGGCGGGGGAACCGCCACCATCGCACACCCGGGACCCGGCGTTGACGCGCGCCGGGAACTCTGCCAATCTCGATCCACCATCCAGAGCGGCTGAGAGACCTGGCTCAGAGACGCCGCAGCAACCTCCTTCGGGAAGGTGCTACCGCCGGGACCGATGGAGGAGACCCAGTGCGATCCGCGGTGCACCTGACGGCCCGTCGTCACGTCGACCTGTCCCGGCAGTCCAGCGCGCTCTGTCCGCTGCGCTGACCCGACCCCCCGCGACCGCCCGCCGGTCCGCGGCCCCCTCCCCCGCACCGCACCGGCGAAACCCCGTGCGGTCCCCCCGCCGCACGACCGAGGAGCCACGCCCCCATGCCCAGCACCACCACCGGAACCCCCGGTCCCCGTCCCACCCGCCGCGCGGTCTCCGCGGCCCTCGGGGCGGGGGCCGTGGGTACCGTCCTCACCGCCTGCGGAGGCGGCGCGTCGGGTTCGGAGCCCGCCCCGGGTTCGGGGAAGGCCCAGGAGGGCGGGGACGTCGTCTTCCTCATCGACTCCCTCGGCGACACCTGGATCCCGAACAACAGCGCCATCTCCAGCTTCCAGGGCAACATCTGGGGCCACGTCACCGACAAGCTCGTCCACGTCGACGGCGAGGGGAAGGTCACGCCGTGGTTGGCGGAGTCGTGGGAGCAGAACCCGGACGCCACCGAGTTCACCCTCCACCTCAAGAGCGGGGTGACGTTCTCCGACGGGACCGCCCTGGACGCCGCGGCCGTCGTCGCGAACCTCGACTACTGGGCCAGGGGGCAGGCCGACAAGGGCGTCAACCCCATCGGCCTGTTCCCCAAGACGTACCTGGCCGCCTCGGCCGCGGACGCCTCGACCGTGGTGGTGGAGTTCAGCGCCCCCACCCTGGGGTTCATCCCCACTCTCGGCTACCACGGGTCCATCCTCGTCTCCCCGGGGACGATCGCGCTCCCCGCCGAGGGGCAGGCCGACCTGTCGCAGTTCAGCGGGTCCGGCCCGTTCACGGTGAAGAGCTGGAAGGAGGGCGACAACGTGGTCCTCACCCGGCGCGCCGACTACGCCTGGGGCCCGCAGGCCCTCGGCAGGACCGGCGCCGCCGCCCTGGACACCATCACGTACAAGATCGTCAAGGAGAGCTCGCTGCGGACCGCGAGCCTGCAGTCCAACCAGGCCGACGTCGTCTTCAACGCGACCCCGCAGGAGCTCGACGGGCTCAAGGACGCGGGGTTCACGGTCGCCACCCCCCGCTACCTGGGTTTCGCCCACGGCTACCGCCTCAACGCCTCCGTCGCCCCCTTCACCGACGTCCGCGTCCGGCAGGCCTTCCAGCACGCCGTCGACCGCGACGAGATCCTCTCCACGGTCTACACCAGCGACTGGAAGAAGGCCGAGTCCTTCATCCAGTCCAACGTCCCCGAGGCCTCCGACCACTCCGCCGAGTTCGCCTTCGACGCCGCGCGGGCGAACGCCCTGCTCGACGAGGCCGGCTGGGTGGAGGGCCCGGACGGCGGGCGCAGCAAGGACGGGCAGCCGCTGGCCGTCACCCTCTTCCCCAACCCCTACCTCGTGACGTCGCAGGCCGTCGACGAGCTCGTCGCCCAGCAGCTCGGCGAGGTCGGGTTCACCGTGGACCTGCAGACCTTCGACGTGGTCACCTACGGCCAGCGGGTCACCGGCAACAAGACCCTTTCCAACTACGAGGTCACCCGCAGCTTCATCGACGTCGGAACCGTCGCGAGCATCCTCACCAGCGCCAACGAGGGCGAGGACTGGTTCGGCCTCGGCGAGAGCGACCAGACCCTGAACCAGCTGCGCGACGCCGTCGCCGGCGCGGTGGACGCGGACAGCCGTGCCGCCTCGGTCGACCAGCTCCAGCAGTACGTCCTGGAGCAGGGGCTGTTCATCCCGCTGGAGCAGATCGTGCAGCGCATCTACGCCCACCGCTCCGACCTGGTGGGCGTCACCTACAACGGGGTGGCGTACGCGAACTTCCACACCGCCCACCTGGAAGCCTGAGGCGGCCGGGCCGTGAGGGGTTACCCCGGTTTCGCCGCCCGGCGCGTCGGCCAGGCCGTCGTCGTCGTCCTGCTGGCGTACCTCGCGACGTTCGTCGTCATCAGCGTCCTGCCCGGAGACCCGGTCACGAACACGCTGCGCAACCCCGAGAACGGGTTCACCGAGGACGAGATCGCCCGCATCGTCGCCTACTACGGGCTCGACCAGCCGGTGCTCGTGCAGCTGTGGGAGTCGTTGTCGCGCTTCGTCACCGGCGACCTGGGGGTGTCGCTGCGCAGCAACCGCCCGGTCGCGGAGTCGATCGCCGAGGTGCTGCCCTCCACCCTCACCCTGGCCGCCGGCGCGCTGGCCGTCGCGGTCGTGCTGGCCGCCGCCGTCGCGCTCGGGACCCAGGTCCTGCCGCGCGCGGCGCAGGGCGTGCTGCGCTCGCTGCCCTCGCTGTTCCTGTCGGTGCCGAACTTCGTCATCGGCCTGGTGCTCATCCACGTCTTCGCCCTGGAACTGGGCCTGTTCCGCATCATCGAGCCGGACTCCGGCTGGGCGACCGCCTTCGCCGCCCTGGCCCTGGGGATTCCGGTGTCCGCACAGCTGGCCGAGGTGCTCATCGCCGGGCTCGACCACGAGTCGCGTCAGGAGTACGCCTCGGTGGCCCGCTCCCGGGGACTGGGGCGGGGACGGCTGCTGCTGCGGCACCTGCTGCGGCCCAGTTCGCTGCCCGTGGTCACGGTGCTGGCCCTGACGGTCGGTGAACTGCTCGGCGGTGCCCTCATCACCGAGACGATCTTCGGCCGCGCCGGGATCGGCAGCCTCGTGGAGTCCTCAGTGACGACGCAGGACCTGCCCGTCCTGCAGGCCGTCGTGTCCCTGGCCGCCGTCGTGTTCGTCCTCGTCAACCTGGTGGCCGACCTCGTGTACCCGCTGCTGGACCCCCGCGTCCGCACCCCCCGTCCCGTGACCGTCCCCCGCGAGGAGCTGAGCCCGGCGTGAGCGGCACCGTCACCGCCTCCCGCGTGCAGGCCCCGGCGATCACCCGCCGGTCCGCGCACCGCGTCCCGCCGACCGTCGTCCTGGCGTTCGCCGTCCTGGCCGTCGTCCTGGCCTGGGCGCTGGCCCCGGGCCTGTTCACCCAGCACGACCCCGGGCAGGGCGTGACCGCGGACAAGCTCCTGGCCCCGAGCCCGGCGCACTGGTTCGGCACCGACCACCTCGGCCGGGACGAGTTCTCCCGCGTCGTGCACGGTACGGCGTCCTCGGTCACCAGCGCGCTCGTCGCGGTCGGGATCGGCGTCGTCGTCGGCGGCCTCGTCGGGCTGCTCGCCGGGTTCCTCGGGGGCCTGGTGGACGTCGTGCTGGCCCGCGTGGTCGACGTCCTGCTCGCGATCCCGAGCTTCCTGCTCGCCGTCATCGTCGTGAGCTCGCTGGGTTTCCAGACGATCAACGCCGCGATCGCCACCGGGGTCTCCGCCGTCGCGGTGTTCGCCCGCGTCCTGCGCTCGGAGGTCCTGCGGACCCGGCGGTCGGTGTTCGTGGAGGCCTCGGCCCTGCTGGGGGGTTCGCGCACCCACGTCCTGCTGCGGCACGTGCTGCCCAACGCCTCGCGCACGGTGCTGGCCCTGGCCGTGCTGCAGTTCGGGCTGTCGATCCTCGTCATCGCCGGGCTCGCGTTCCTCGGCTACGGCGACCCGCCGCCGGCCTCGGACTGGGGTCTGCTCGTCTCGGCGGGCAAGGACTACCCGACCGCCCCGTGGCTGGTGCACGCGCCCGCGGCCGTCACCGTCGCCACCGTCCTGTCCGTGAACCGCGTCAGCCGCTGGCTGCGCGGGACCGCCTGAGGAGCCCCGAGTGACGAAACCCCTGCTGCGGGTGCAGGACCTGTCGGTCGCCTACGACGGCACCCCGGTCGTGTCCGGCGTGTCGTTCGAGATCCCCCCGGGCGGCAGCCTCGCCCTCATCGGCGAGTCCGGTTCGGGCAAGTCCACCACCGCCCGCGCCGTCCTGCGCCTGCTGCCCCGGTACACCGCCCAGGCCACCGGAACCGTCGAGGTCTTGGGCACCGACGTGCTGCGGACCCCCGAGCGCCGGTTCCGCGCGCTGCGCGGCCGCACCCTCGGCTTCGTCCCGCAGGACCCCGCGACCGCCCTCAACAGCGTGCGCCGCATCGGGTCCCAGGCCCAGGAGGCCGCCGCGCTCACCGGGGAGCGCGACCGCCGGGCCCGCCGCCGGATGGTCCTGGACGTCTTCGAGCGCGTGGGGCTGCCCGACCCCCAGCGCGTCTACGACGCCCACCCCCACGAGCTGTCCGGCGGGATGCTGCAGCGCGTCCTCATCGGGCTCACCGTCCTGCCGCGCCCCGCGCTGCTGGTGGCCGACGAACCCACCAGCGCCCTCGACGTGACGATCCAGCGCCGCGTCCTGGACCTGCTGACCGAGCTGCGCAGCGACCTCGGCATCGGGCTGCTGCTCATCACCCACGACCTCGCGGTCGCCGCCGAGCGCACCGACCGGATCGTCGTGCTGCGCGACGGCCGCGTCGAGGAGAGCGGGCCGACCGCCGAGGTGTTCGGGGCCCCGCGCTCGCGGTACGCCCGGGAGCTGCAGGCCGACGTCCCCGCGCTGAACCCCGACCGGTACCGCCGCGCGCCGGTCACCGCGCCCGGTCCGGCGCGGCTGGAGCTGCGGGGCGTCACCAAGACGTTCCCCGGCGGGACCCGGGCGCTGGACGACGTGTCGTTCTCCGTCCCGGCCGGGACGACGCACGCCCTGGTGGGCGAGTCCGGTTCGGGCAAGACGACGGCCGTGCGGGTCCTGCTGGGGCTCGAGCAGCCCGACGCCGGGGAGGTCCTGGTGGCCGGGGAGGCCGTCCAGGGCCGTTCCCGCGCCGAGCTGCGGCGGACCCGCCGGGACCTGCAGCTCGTCTACCAGAACCCGTTCACGTCGCTGGACCCGACGTGGCGGCTCGACGCGATCGTGCGCGAACCGCTGGACCGGTACGGCGTCGGCGACCGCGCCGAGCGCGACCGGCGGGTGGCCGAGGCGCTGGGCGCCGTCGGCCTGGACCGGGACCTGTGGCGGCGGCGCCCGGCCGCGCTGTCCGGCGGCCAGCGCCAGCGCGTCGCGATCGCCCGCTCGCTGGTGCTGCGCCCCGACGTCGTCGTCCTCGACGAACCCACCTCCGCCCTCGACGTGAGCGTGCAGGCCGACATCGTCGGGGTCCTCGTGGACCTGCAGCGGCGGCTGGGCCTGACGTACCTGTTCGTCTCCCACGACCTCGCGCTGGTGCGGCAGTTCGCCGACACCGTCACCGTGCTGCGGCACGGGCGGGTCGTGGAGGAGGGGACCGTCGAGCAGGTCCTCACCGCACCGCGCGAGGAGTACAGCAAGGCCCTCGTCGCGGCGGTCCCCCGGCCCGCCCGGGCCGTCGAGCCCGTCCTCGGGACCCGGGGGTGACCGCCGTGCCCTGCCCGCCCACGTCGCCGCCGTCCCGGTGAGCCGCCGCCCCGCCGGGAACGCGGCCTAGGTGTACTCGGCCATCACGTTGGTGACAGGCGGCTGAGCGGAGGAAGGCCACCGAGTGCGCTGTGACGCCGTTGAGTGTTGTAGTGCTCCAGCCACGGAGCAAGCGCGGCGGCGCGTTCGGC
>NZ_JBJLSJ010000031.1:0-59837 GCF_050871975.1 Kineococcus rugosus
GGATGGAGCCGCCGGGAGAGGGGCGCCCCCACCCCGGCCCCCCCCGCGCCCACCCACGCGCCCCCCCGGGGCGCCCCCCCCCCCCCCCCCCCGCCCGGCCGGGCCCGACGAGGGGCCCGGCCGCGCGTGGTCACGGATATATCCGCGAGGTTACAAGCGTGAAACCTGAGGTCAATAGCGTGGTCGACGCACCGCCCGCCGGTGCACCCCACGACCGCAGGAGCTGCCATGACCGACGTGACCCGGGCCGAGGTGGAACTCGCCGCCCACTCGCACGCAGCCGGTGACGGTGTCGTCGAGGAGGGCTACGACCCCCGGCTGACGAACTCCGACCTCGCCCCGCTGAGGCAGCAGGGCTGGAAGTCCTACAACTTCTTCGCCTTCTGGATGTCCGACGTGCACAGCGTCGGGGGTTACGTGACGGCCGGCAGCCTCTTCGCCCTCGGCCTGGCCGCCTGGCAGGTCCTCATCGCGCTGCTGGTGGGGATCGTCATCGTCTACTTCCTCTGCAACCTGGTCGCCAGGCCCAGCCAGGTCACCGGGGTCCCCTACCCCGTCGCCTCCCGCGTCGCCTTCGGGGTGGTCGGAGCCAACGTCCCCGCCGTGATCCGCGGGCTCATCGCCGTCGCCTGGTACGGCATCCAGACCTACCTGGCCTCCAACGCCCTGGTGCTGCTGGCCCTGAAGATCGACCCGTCGTGGGCCCCCTACGCCGACGTCACCCAGCACGGGTTCGTCGGCCTGAGCACCATCGGCTGGATCGCCTTCGGCACCATGTGGGTCCTGCAGGCGCTGGTGTTCTGGCGAGGCATGCAGGCCATCCGGAAGTTCATCGACTTCTGCGGTCCCGCCGTCTACGTCGTGATGTTCGCCCTCGCCGCCTACCTGGTGGCGGAGGCGGGTGGGTTCTCCGAGATCTCCCTCAACCTCGGCAGCGTCGAGCACAGCGGCTTCGCCGCGGTCGGGGTGATGGTCAGCGCCGTCGCGCTGGTCGTCTCCTACTTCTCCGGGCCGATGCTGAACTACGGCGACTTCGCCCGGTACGGGACGTCGATGGCGGCGGTGAAGAAGGGGAACTTCCTCGGGCTGCCGGTGAACTTCCTCGTGTTCGCGATCCTCTGCGTCGTCACCGCCTCGGCCACGGTGCCCGTGTACGGGGAGCTCATCACCGACCCGGTCGAGACGGTCTACCGCATCGACAACCTCACCGTCGCCGTCCTGGGCTGCCTGACGTTCATCATCGCGACCATCGGCATCAACATCGTGGCGAACTTCGTCTCCCCGGCCTTCGACTTCTCCCACGTCTCCCCGCAGCGCATCAGCTGGCGCACGGGCGGCATGATCGCGGCCGTCGGGTCCGTGCTCATCACCCCGTGGAACCTGTACAACTCTCCGGAGACCATCCACTACACCCTCGACACCCTCGGTGCGTTCATCGGGCCGCTGTACGGGGTCCTCATCGCCGACTACTACCTCGTCAAGAGGCAGCGGGTGGAGGTCGCCGACCTGTTCACCATGAGCCCCGCGGGGACCTACCACTACAGGAACGGCTGGAACACCGTCGCCATCGGGGTGACCGCCTTCGCCGCCCTCGTCGCCATCCTCGTGGTGTTCTTCACCAACCCCACCGCGGCGTCGTTCAGCTGGTTCATCGGGGCCGGGCTCGGCTTCGGGCTCTACCTGGCGCTCAAGAACTCCATCCCCGCGAAGGCGAAGGCGCAGGTCTGATGCCCGCCACGATCCTGGTCGTCAACGTCAACACGACCGAGGCGGTGACCGAGGTGATCCGGGCCTCGGCCGAGGCGGCGGTGTCGGCGACGACCAGGGTCGTGGCCCTCACCCCGCGGTTCGGCCCGGCGTCGGTGGAGTCGAACTACGAGAGCTACCTGTCCGCGGTCGGCGTGCTCGACGCCGTGCAGCGCCACGACGGGGAGTTCGACGCCGTCGTGCACGCCGGCTTCGGCGAGGTCGGCCGGGAGGCGCTGCAGGACGTGCTGGACGTCCCCGTCGTCGACATCACCGAGGCCGCCGCCCACACCGCGTGCCTGCTGGGCCGCAGCTACGGCGTCGTGACGTCGCTGGACCGGGCCGTTCCCGCGATCCACGACCGCCTGCTGCTGGCCGGGCTGGCCGGGCGCTGCGCCGGTGTCCGCAGCGTCGACCTGCCCGTGCTGGAGATCGAGGCGAACCCGGAGCTCACCGCGAAGGCGTTCGTCGACCGGGCCACCCGGCTCGTCGAGGACGACGGCGCCGAGGTCGTCCTGCTGGGCTGCGCCGGCATGGCCGGGGTCCACGAGGCCGTCGCGGCCGCGCTGACCGTCCCCGTCGTGGACGGCGTCGCCGCGGCCGCGCGCCTGGCCGAGTCCCTGGTGGCCCTGGGGCTGTCCACGTCGAAGGCCCGCAGCTACGCTCCGCCGCGAACCGGGGACGTGCGGGGATGGCCCCTGCGCGCAGCCGGTGGAGGAGGACGGTCGACGGGTGGATCCGGCGAGTAGGGGGTCGCGACCGGTGCTGGACGCGATCCGCAGCGACATCGTCGAGGGCATCGTCCCCCCGGGGACGGCCCTCGAGGTCGACGTGCTCGCCGCCACCCACGACGTCAGCCGCATCCCCGTGCGCGAGGCGCTCATGACCCTCGTCGGCGAGGGCCTCGTCGAGCACCAGCCGCGGCGCGGGTACTCCGTGACCCGGCTCGCCGACGGTGAGCTGGCCGAGCTCTTCGGCGTCCGCGGGACCCTCGAACTGGCCGCGCTCGCCGTCGCGGTGCGCCTCGGGGGACCGGCCGACGTCGCCGCGGCCCGGGCTGCCCACGACGCGCTGCAGCGAGCCGTCGACGCCGGTGACGAACGCGGCTACCACCACCAGAGCCGCGCCTTCCACACGGCCCTGACGCGGCCGTCGGCCATGCTGCGCCTGCTCGGGGTGCTCGACCGGACCTGGGACCTCACCGAGCCCTACCGCCCGATGGGCGACCTCGGTCGCGACGAGGCCCGGGCGCTGCACACCGAGCACGAGGACATGCTGACCGCCTTCGCGGCCGGTGACGCGGAACGGTTGCTGGCCACCGCGGCGGCGCACCAGGAGAACCTCGCGGCCCGGGTGCGGGCCCGCGAGTTCCCCACCCGCCCGGCCGCGGCGCCGTCGCGGCGCACCCGGCACCGCACGCTGGGGGCCACGCGCGGCAACCGGACGACGGAGGACGAGCGGTGACGGACAACCCCCCGGTGGAACTGGTGCTGCGCGCGGCGCGCGCGGTCGTCGACGGTGCGGTGCGCCCGGTCTCGGTGGGGGTGCGCGACGGGCGGGTCGTCGCCGTGGAGGCGTTCGACCACCCCTGGGACACGGCTCGCGAGGTCGTCCTGGCCGACGACGAGGTGCTGCTGCCGGGTCTGGTCGACACCCACGTCCACGTCAACGAACCCGGCCGCACCGAGTGGGAGGGTTTCGCCTCCGCCACCCGCGCCGCTGCCGCCGGCGGCATCACCACGATCCTCGACATGCCGCTCAACAGCGTCCCGGCCACCCTCGACCCCGACGCCCTCGCGGTGAAGCGGGCCGCCGCGCGGGGGAAGTGCGTCGTCGACGTGGGGTTCTGGGGCGGGGCCGTCCCCGGCAACGCCGACCAGCTCGAACCGCTGCACGAGGCCGGGGTGTTCGGCGTGAAGTGCTTCCTGCTCGACTCCGGCGTCGAGGAGTTCCCCCCGCTGGACGCCGCCGGGCTGGAGCGGGCGCTCACCGCGCTCGCCCGCTTCGACGGCCTGCTGCTGGCCCACGCCGAGGACGCGGAGGAGATCGCCGCGCACACCCACCCCGGGGGCGTGCGCTTCGCCGACTTCGTCGGCTCCCGCCCCCCGAGCGCCGAGGCCGCCGCGGTGCGGACCGTCGCCGAGGCGGCCGCGCGCACCGGCGCCCGCGCGCACGTCGTGCACCTGTCGTCCTCGGCGGGGCTCGCCGAGGTCGCGGCGGCCAAGGCGGCCGGCACCAGGATCAGCGTCGAGACCTGCCCGCACTACCTGACCCTGGACGCCGGCTCCGTCCCCGACGGGGCGACGTCCTACAAGTGCTGCCCCCCGATCCGCGACCGCGCCGAGCAGGACGCGCTGTGGCGGGGGCTGCTGGACGGCACGATCGACTGCGTCGTCTCCGACCACTCCCCGTGCACCGCCGAGCTCAAGCGTCTCGACGAGGGGGACTTCGGGACCGCCTGGGGCGGGATCGCCTCCGTGCAGATCGGGCTGCCCGCGGTGTGGACCGCGGCCCGCGAGCGCGGGGTGCCGCTGGAGACCGTCGTCGGCTGGATGTCGTCGGCGACGGCCGACCTCGCCGGGTTGTCCGACCGGGGCCGGATCGCCGCCGGGAACGTCGCCGACTTCGCGGTGTTCGCCCCCGAGGAGGAGTGGGTCGTGCGGGCGGAGGCGTTGCAGCACAAGAACAAGGTGACGCCCTACGAGGGGCGGACGTTCACCGGTGCGGTCCGGGGGACCTGGCGCCGCGGGGAGCTGCTCGACCTCGACGGTGAACCCCGCGGGGAGCTGCTGCACGCCCCGCCGCGCTCCCGCGGGTAGGTCTCAGCCGCCCGGGGCGCCGCGCAGCTCGGCCCACACGGTCTTCCCCGCACCCTCCACGACGACGCCCCAGGCCGCGCTGACCGCTTCGACGATGGCCAGGCCCCGCCCGCCGAGGGCGTCGTCGGCGGCGTCGCGCTCGCGCGGGTGGCGGGTGGAGGCGTCGCGCACCGCGACGGTGAGGCGGCGGTGGGCCGGCTGGAAGCGCAGCGTGACCCCGGCGGGGGAGTCGGTGTGGACGAGGGCGTTGGTCACGAGTTCGCTGAGGACGAGCTCGGCCTCCTCGAGCAGCTCCGCGACGTCCCACGCGGTGAGGGCGGCGGCGAGGAACGCGCGCGCCCGGGCGACGGCGCGCAGGTCCGAGGACAGCGGGAGGGCCGCCTCCTCGACCTGGGTGCTGGGGCCCCGGTAGGCGAGCACGAGCATCGCGGCGTCGTCGTCGAGACGGTGCGGGATGCCCGCCATGATGCGCCCCGCGAGTTCCTCGGCGTCGGCTCCGGCGGCGGCGAGGACGTTGCGCCGCAGGGCTTCCGCTCCCGACTCCAGCTGGTCGGAGCGGGACTCCACGACCCCGTCGGTGTACATCACGACCCGGCAGTCGCCGTCGAGGCGGTAGGACCGCTCGGGGTAGGTCGCGGTGTGCTCGACGCCCAGCGGCGGGCCCGGCTCCAACGCCAGCTCCCTCAGCTCGTGCCCCTCCAGGACCAGCGGCGGCGGGTGCCCGGCGCTGGCGACGGTGACGGTGCCCGACTCCTGGTCCAGCCGCACCAGGGAGCAGGTGGCGAACAGCTCGTCGGTCTGGTCGACCAGCAGCCGGTTGGTGCGTTCCAGGGCGGCGCCGGGCCCGTGCCCCTCGCTGACGTAGGCGCGCACGGCGGTGCGCAGCTGCCCCATGAGGCCGGCGGCGGTCGTGTTGTGCCCCTGGACGTCGCCGATGACGAAGACCACCCCGTCCTCGACCTCGAGGGCGTCGTACCAGTCGCCGCCGACCTCCGCGCCGACGACGGCGGGCTGGTAGCGGACGGCGACGCGCACCCGGTCCAGCACGGGCAGGCGCTGCGGCAGCAGTCCGCGCTGCAGGGTGCGGGCCAGGTCGGTGAGGGCGGCCACCGACCCGGACAGGCTCTCGCGGGCGGCGCGCTCGGCGTCGAGCAGGTGCGCCCGTTCCAGGGCGAGGGCGACCTGGGCGGCCACGCTCTCGAAGAGGGCCACGTCGTCCGCGCGGTCCTCGCGCCCCAGCCAGTCCACGGCCAGCGCCCCGATGGCGCGCCCGCTGCGCTCGACCAGCGGGACGGCCAGCCCGGAGCGGGCCGCGGCGTCGGGGACGCCGTGGGTCTCCAGGTAGCGCGCGATCTGCTCCGGCGCGGCCACGACGGGTCGCGCGGTGAGCACGGCCTCGGTGACGGGGTTGCCGGCGTCGAGGGGCATGGATCCGGCGGTGGCCTCGTGCTCGGGGGAGACGGGCGGGTGGCCGTGGCGCACGAGCAGCCCCCGCGAGTCGTCGCGCAGGAACAGCGCGGCCGAGGTGCAGTCCATCGCCTCGGCGACCCGGCGCGGCAGCGTGCCGGTGATGTCGGCGGTCGTGGCGCTGGTGGAGAGCAGGGCGGTCACCGACTGCAGCAGCGCGGTCCGCGCGGCGGCGGTGGCGGCGGCGGCCTCGCGGTCCTCGGCGAGGCGGCGGGCCTCCAGCTGCTCGCCGAGCAGCAGCGCGTTGTCGATGGCGACGGCGGCCCCGCGGGCCGCGGACAGGGCCGTGGCCTCGGCCTCGGCGTCGAAGCGGCCGGGGGCGGAGTGCCCGAACAGCATGGCCCCGACGACGTGGGTCTCCTCGTCGACGGCGGTGACGGGGACGGCGAGGTAGCTGCGGACGGCGCGGTGGTTGCCGGGGATCCCGTGGGTCGAGCCGTGGCCGAAGCGGGGGTCGAGGTGGACGTCGTCGATGCGCACGGGGTCGGCGCCCTCGAAGGTGGGGGCGAAGAGGGCGGTGTGCCGGACGGGCTCGGCTCCGGGGAACTCCCGCACGGCGGCCCCGGCGAGGGTGAGCAGGTCCAGGCGGTCGCCGTGCACGTCGCGGTCGTGGTAGAAGAACGCGCCGTACTCGGCGCCGACGGCCTCGGTGGTGGCCCGGGTGGCGGCGTCCAGGACGGTCCGCAGGTCCCGGCCGTCGCGCAGCGCGAGGTGGGTGATGGCCAGCAGGGGCTGGTCCCTCCGTCGCTCGACCACTCACTGAGGTTAGTCCATGACGCACAGTGATCGAATGGCGTCAAGGGTCCACGGTCACGGACTGCTGCCCCCGCACCAGCAGCGCCAGGTGCAGCGCCAGCCGGGTCTCGGGGTCCTCCAGGTCCCGCCCCAGCCGCCGCGCCAGCCGCTCCACCCGGCCGTAGGCCGCCGGGCGCGACAGGTGCAGGAGGCCCGCGAGCCGCGTCATCGACCCGCCCGAGCTCATCAGGTGCGCCAGCAGCTCCAGGTCCGCGCGGCCCCCGTCGGGGCCCGCCAGCAGCGGGGCCAGCTGCTCCTCGGCGAACCCGGCCACCCGGGCGTCGTCGCGCAGGCGCCACAGCAGCCCCCGCACGCCCAGGTCGGCCGCGCGGTGGACCGCCCCGGGGACGCGCCCGGGGGCGGTCGCCGCCACCTGCGCGACGTGCCGGGCCTCGGCGAAACCCTCCCCGGTGGCGCTGAGGCGCTCCACCGCGGCGGTCACCCCCAGCGTCGCCGACGCCGGCAGCTCCCGCGCCAGCCGCGGCAGCGACCGCTCCGCGGCCCCCACCAGCAGGACGCCCACGACGTCGGGCGCCAGCACCCCCGTCAGCCCGACCACCCCCGCCGCGCGCAGCGCGCCGGCCACCGCGGGCCGGTCCGCGCCCCCCGGGGTGTGCACCGCGCCGGCCGTGAACCCGCCGCGCGCCGGCAGCCCGAGGGCGCGCAGGCGCTGCCGCAGGGCGGGCTCGTCGACGGCCCGGGCCCGCAGCAGGTCGCTCACCAGGTCGCCGTGGGCGCGGTCGACGCTGATCTCGCCGGGGCCGTCCGCCGCCAGCAGCCGCAGGACGGTCAGGACCTCGGCGGCGCGCTCGAGGACCAGGGCGACGTCCTGCCCCGCGCCCCGCCCCGGCAGGACCAGCCGGCCCCACCGCTCGCCCGGCGTCCCCACCGGGACCGCCGTCCACCCCTCCGGGCCGCCCGCGGCGCCCTCGCGGCGCGAGCGGCGCGGCCAGTCCCGCAGCACCTCCACCGTGCCGCGGGCGCCGGGCACGTGGTCCAGCACGTGGTGGGCGGGGTCCTCCAGCACCACCGGTGCGTCCAGCAGCCCCGCGGCCCGCTCCAGGACCTCCCGGGTCGAGGCCCCGGAGGTCCCCAGCGCCGCGAACGTCGAGTGCACCCGCTCGGCGAAGCGCAGCCGCTCGTGCTGGTCGTCCAGCAGGCGGGTGTGGACCCGCTCGGTGACGTCCACGAACCGCACCGCCCGGTGCAGCTCCACCAGCGGGAGGCGGGCCGCCCGGGCCGCCCGCAGCAGCGGGGCCGGCAGCGCCGGCAGGACCTCGCCCAGCTCCACGACCAGGCCCGCCGCGCCCGCCTCGACGAGGGCGGCCACGTACGCCTCGGCGTCCAGCCCCGCCCTGGCCAGGCCCAGGCCCGTCGTCAGCAGCAGCTCGCCCCCGCCGAGCAGACCGGTCACGTCGACCTGCTCGCTGACGTGCACCCAGCGGACCGGCGCGCCGAGGCGGTCCTCCCCGGCCCGCACCAGCGGGGCACCGGCCTCCAGGACGGGCAGGGCGAGGACGTCGGCGACCGTCAGCACGCCCCGAGGCTACGACGGTCCGTCGGTGCTCGGCGGGTCCCGCCGACGGAACGTCGCTGGTGGTGGGGTGCTCCCGGGCGGCAGGGTGGGGGGATCGACGTCGGCCGCCGACGCGCTGACAGGACCCGAGGAGGACCGGCCATGACCGTGACCGAGCAGACCGTGACGGGTGCGGGGGGTTCCGGCCTCGCCGAGGCGGCCCGCGACCACCTCTGGATGCACTTCGCCCGCATGGGGGCCTACCAGGACCGGCCCGCGCCCGTCATCACCCGCGGCGAGGGCGCGTACATCTGGGACGACCGGGGCCACAAGGTCCTCGACGGCCTGTCCGGGCTGTTCGTCGTCCAGGTCGGGCACGGCCGCGCCGAGCTCGCCGAGGTCATGGCGAAGCAGGCGCGCGAGCTGGCGTTCTTCCCCGTGTGGGGGTACGCGACCGAGCCGGCGATCGAGCTGGCCGACCGCATCGCCGGGTACGCCCCGGGGGACCTGAACCGGGTGTTCTTCACCACCGGCGGCGGCGAGGCCGTCGAGAGCGCCTGGAAGGTCGCCAAGCAGTACTTCAAGCTCACCGGCAAGCCGATGAAGCACAAGGTGATCTCCCGGGCCACCGCCTACCACGGCACCCCGCAGGGCGCCCTGGCCATCACCGGCCTGCCCGCGATGAAGCAGGCGTTCGAGCCGCTGACCCCCGGCGGGTTCCGGGTGCCGAACACGAACATCTACCGCGCCGAGCGCATGGGCGCCCCGACCGACCCGGTCCTGTTCGGCACGTGGGCCGCCGACCGCGTCGAGGAGGCCATCCTGTTCGAGGGCCCCGACACCGTCGCGGCCGTCGTGCTCGAACCCGTGCAGAACTCCGGCGGCTGCTTCACCCCGCCGCCGGGGTACTTCCAGCGGGTCCGGGAGATCTGCGACCGGTACGACGTCCTGCTCGTCTCCGACGAGGTCATCTGCGGCTTCGGCCGCCACGGCACGATGTTCGCCGCGGAGAAGTTCGGCTACCAGCCCGACATCATCACCTGCGCCAAGGGCATGAGCTCCGGCTACGGCCCCATCGGCGCGATGATCGCGACCGACCGCATCATGGAGCCGTTCCTGCAGGGCAAGAACTTCTTCCCGCACGGCTACACCTTCGCCGGGCACCCGGTGTCGGCCGCCGTCTCGCTGGCCAACCTCGACATCTTCGAGCGCGAGGGCCTGAACCAGAACGTCCTGGCCCACGAGCAGGCGCTGGGGGACACCCTGCGCAAGCTCCTCGACCTCGACATCGTCGGCGACGTGCGCGGCGACGGGTACTTCTGGGCCGTCGAGCTGGTCAAGGACAAGACCACGAAGGAGACCTTCGACCTCGGCGAGCGGGAGACGCTCGTCAAGCAGTTCCTGCCCGGTGCGCTGTTCCGCAACGGCCTGTACTGCCGCCCCGACGACCGCGGCGAGCCCGTCATCCAGGTCGCGCCGCCGCTGACCTGCGGGCAGGCGGAGTTCGACGAGATGGAGCAGATCCTGCGCGCCACCCTGACCGAGGCGATGACGCTGGTCTGAGGTTCCCCGGACGGTCCCCCCGACCGGCTCAGGTCGGGGGGCGACCGGCCGATGGTCCCCTGTGCGGTCGACCGGCCGCCGGGACCAGCAGGAGTGACCGGGATGTCGCAGGCGCCCACGGGCCGCACGCAGCAGGAGGAGCCGCGCCGCCGTCGCCGGTTCGCCGACCGTTCGGTGGCCACCAAGCTGGGAGCCCTCGTCGGGGTGTCCTCGGTGATGGCCGCCGCGCTGCTCGGCGTGGGCCTGACCGGCGCCTCCTCGGTCAACGACCGCGCGCACGCCATCTACGCCGAGGACCTGGTGCCGTCCGGCCAGCTGGCCGGCATCCGGGCCGGGGCCGTCGAGGCGCAGCGCGACCTCGCCAACCTCGCCCTCGCCCAGGACGACGCCGCCCGCGCGGACCTGCAGGCCCGCCTGACCGCCGGCGACGAGGAGCTCGACGGCCTCCTGGAGCAGTTCTCCGCGACGGTCCGCACCGACCAGCAGCGGGCCCAGCTGAAGGAGTTCACCGTCTGGTGGGACTCCTACCGGGCCACCCGCGACAACTTCCTCCTGCCGCTGGCCACCTCCGGCGACCCCGCCGACCGCGCCACGTTCCAGACCCTCTACCTGGGCAACGTCGCGATCCTCGCCGACCACGCCCAGGACGCCCTCGACGCCCTCGACGCCTCCAGCGACCGCCACGCCGCCGCGTCGGTGGCCGCCGCCACCGACAGCTACTCCACCGCCCGCCTCACCATGGTCCTCGTCGCCCTCGCCGGGCTGCTGGTCACGGCGCTGCTGGCCGGCTGGACGACCCGCCTGGTGGTCCGGCCCCTGCGGCGCGTCGTGGAGGTCCTCGACCGCGTCGCCCGCGGCGACCTCACCGCCACCGCCGACGTCGCCCAGCGCGACGAGGTGGGCCGCATGGCGCAGGCCCTCGGCACCGCGACCGGCGCCATGCGCGACACCGTCTCCAACCTGCACGGCGAGGCCGTCGCGCTCGCGTCGGCCGCCGAGGAGCTGCGCGCCAACAGCCGCCTCATCGCCGGCGGCGTCGACGACGTCTCCCGCCGCGCCGCCGAGGTGGCGTCCTCGGCCGGCGACGTCAGCGCGCACATCGCCGGGGCCGCCGCCGGCGCCGAGGAGATGGGGTCCTCGATCCGCGAGATCTCCTCCAACGCCTCCCGGGCCGCCGACGTGGCCGGCGACGCCGTGCGCATCGCCGCCGAGACCGGGCAGACGATGGCGCAGCTCGGGCGGTCCTCCGCCGAGATCGGCGACGTCGTCAAGACCATCACCTCCATCGCCGAGCAGACCAACCTGCTGGCCCTGAACGCCACCATCGAGGCCGCCCGGGCCGGTGACGCCGGCAAGGGGTTCGCCGTCGTGGCCGGGGAGGTCAAGGAGCTGTCCGGCCAGACCGCGCGCGCCACCGAGGACATCGCCCAGCGGATCGAGACGATCCAGCGGGACGTGGAGCGGGCGGTGGCGGCCATCGGCAGCATCGGCGCGGTCGTCGCGGAGATCAGCGACTACCAGGGCACCATCGCCGCCGCCGTCGAGGAGCAGGCCGCCACGACCCAGGAGATGGGCCGCAGCGTGGCCGACGCGGCCGGCGGGGCGGGGCAGATCGCCGCCACCGTCGACACCGTCGCCACCGCCGCCCAGACCACCGGGTCCGGGGCCTCCGACAGCGAGCGCGCCGTCGGGGAGCTGGCCGAGATGGCCGCCCGCATGCGCACCGCCGTCTCGCACTTCACGTACTGACGACCAGAGGCCGGAGAACCACGATGAGCCGCACCACCGCGCGCACGGCGACCCTGCTCGCCGGGGCCACCCTCCTCGCCGGCGCCCTCGCCGGCTGCGGCGGGGGCACCACCGCCACCACCCCGGCCGCCGCGCCGGAGGGGCCGCACGTCGCCTTCCTGGTCCCGTCCACGTCGCTGCGCTCGATGGCCTACGACGTGCCGAACTTCTCCGTCGAGCTCTCCCACCGCTGCCCGACGTGCGTGGTGGACGTGCACACCGCCGAGGACCAGGCCGAGCAGAACGCCCAGGCCCAGGAGGCGATCCGCGACGGCGCGCAGGCCGTCGTCGTGGTCGCCCTCGACGGCGCGCAGGCCGGTGACCTGGTCTCGGCGGCGAACGCCGCCGACGTGCCCGTCGTCGCCTACGACCGGCTGGTCAAGGGCGCGGCGATCGACTACTACGTCTCCTTCGACGGCGGGGCCGTCGGGGAGCTGGGCGGGCAGGCGGTCCTGGACGCGGTCGGCGGCGACACCGCCGGGGGCGCGATCGTCATGCTCCAGGGCGACCCCGCGGACAACAACGCCGGGTTGTTCGCCGCCGGGGCCCACTCCGTGCTCGACGGGAAGGTCGACATCGCCTCCGAGCGCTACGTCGCCGGGTGGAGCGCCGACCAGGCCGCCGTGGAGATGCGCTCGGCCCTGGCCGACCTGGGCGGACGCCGCCTGCTGGGCGTCTACACCGCCTACGACGGCCTGGCCGCCGGGGCGCTGCAGGCGCTCACCGAGGCCGGGCTGTCCGGGGTCCCGATCACCGGGCAGGACGCGGAGACCGCTGCGCTGCAGCGCATCCTGGCCGGCACGCAGACCATGACGGTGTACAAGGACCTGCCCGGTCAGGCCCGCGCCACCGCCGACCTGGTCGCCGACGTCCTGGACGGGAAGACCCCGGAGACCACCGGCACCACCGACAACGGGGCCGGGTCGGTCCCCACCGTCCTCCTGCAGCCGCAGGCGGTCGGGAAGGCGCAGGTCCAGAGCGAGGTCCTCGCCGACGGCTACACGACGGTCGACGCGCTGTGCGCCGGGGCCGCGAGCCAGACCTGCGCGGCCGCGGGGATCTCCGCGGGCAGCTGAGCGCCGCGCGGCCCCCTCACCGGGCGAGGCGGTCGGCGAAGGCCGTCGCGGGCCCGGTCGCCGGGGTCCCCTCCCGGACCAGGACGGCCAGGTCGCGCCCGGTGGGCGGGTCGAGGGGCAGGGCCGCGAGGCCGGGGCGGCGGTGGGCGGTCAGCGCCAGCTCGGGCAGGACCGCCAGCCCCTGACCGGCCGCCACCATCGCCTGCATCAGCACGTAGTCGTCGGTGACCTGGTGGTGCAGCCGGGTCCGGACCCCCGAGCGGGCGCAGTGCCGTTCCCACCGGGCCCGGCAGGTCGGGCACCCCGCGAGGACGTCGGTGCCCCCCAGCGCGGCCAGGGGGACCCGCGGGCCCCGCGCGAGGGGGTGGTCGGTGGGCAGGACGAGCACGAGGGGGTCGTGGCCCAGCGGCCGGACCGCGGTGCCGGGGTCGGTGGGGCCGGCGGGCTCGCCGGTGTCGTGGAAGACCACGGCCACGTCGGCGGCGCCCTCGCGCAGGGCCTGCAGCGCGGCCGGCGGTTCGGCCTGCAGGACGTCGACCCCGAGGTCGGGCTCGCTCGCCGCGAGGTCGCGGACGGCGTCGAGGACGAGCGTGGCGCAGGCGGTGGGGAAGGCGGCGACGCGCAGGCGCGCGGGCCGGTCGGTGGCCAGGGCCGGCAGGCAGTCCCCGGCCGCGCGCAGCGCGGCGGCGACGTTCGCGGCGTGCCGGGCGAGCACCGCGCCGGCCGCGGTGGGGCGCACCCCGCGCCCGTGGCGCTCGACGAGGGCGCACCGGGCGGCCCGTTCCAGCCGGCGCACGTGCTGGGCGACGGCGGGGTGGGTCCACCCCAGCTCCCGGGCGGCACCGGACAGGGACCCGTGGCGGACGACCAGGTGCAGCACGACGAGGCTGCGGGGGTCGAGGTCCAGCGGCGTCGACATGGAAGCCATGGTTGCAGGTGGTGCCACGAGATCGCTCTTCTCCTTCCGCCCGCGGGCCGTCACGCTGGACGGGTGCAGAGGATCGGGGTCATCGGGGGGATGAGCTGGGAGTCGACCGCGGAGTACCTGCGGTTGATCAACCAGGGGGTCCGCGGACGCCTGGGGGGGCTGCACTCGGCGCGGCTGGCCGTGGGGGCGGTCGACTTCGCCGACGTGGAAGCGCTGCAGGTCGCCGGCCGCTGGGGGGCGGCCGGCGACCTGCTGGCGGCGGAGGCGCGGGGGCTGGAGGCCGCGGGGGCGGACCTGCTGCTCATCGCCTCGAACACGATGCACGAGGTGCACGACGCCGTCGCCGCGGCGGTCGCGGTGCCGGTGCCGCACCTCGCCGACGTCACCGCCGCGGCCGTCACGGCGGCGGGGCTGTCCCGCGTGGGGCTGCTGTCGACGCGGTACACCGCCGAGCGGGAGTTCTACCGGGGCCGGCTCGCCGACCGGGGGGTGACCACGCTCGTGCCGGACCCGGCCGGCCGCGAGGAGGTCCAGCGGATCATCTTCGAGGAGCTGTGCACGGGCCGGGTCGAGGCCGCGTCCCGGCAGCGGCTGCTGGCGGTCGCGCAGGACCTGCTCGCCGCCGGCGCGGAGGGGATCGTGCTGGGCTGCACCGAGCTGGAGCTCAGCGTCGGCGCGGACGACCTGCCCGTCCCCGTCTTCCCCACCACCACCCTGCACTGCCGGGCGGCGCTGGACCTGGCCCTGGGCTGAGCCGGTTCAGGCCTCGTCGACGGCCAGCACGCTGCGGCACCCGCCGGCGCGCTTGGCGGCGTACATCGCGGCGTCGGCCCGGTGCAGCAGCGCCTGGGCCGCCTCGCCGGGGACGGCGGGGGCGATGCCCACGCTGGCGCTGATGGTGGCGGGGCCGGCGCTCAGCAGGAACGGCTCGCGCAGGGCCGCGACCAGGGCGTCGCCGGTGTCCTCGACCTGCCCGGGGTCCCGGTCGGGCAGCAGGACGGCGAACTCGTCCCCGCCCAGGCGCGCCGGCCGCCCCTGCGCCCCGACGGTGGCCAGCAGCCGCCGGGAGACCTCCACGAGCAGCTCGTCCCCGGCCGCGTGGCCCAGGGTGTCGTTGACGGCCTTGAACCCGTCGAGGTCGACGAAGAGCACCGCGACGGCGGTCTGGTCCGCGACCGCGTCGGTGAGCTGCTGGGTGAAGGCGCGCCGGTTGCCGAGCCCGGTGAGCGGGTCCAGCAGGGCCGCCCGCTCGGAGGCCTCGGCCTGCGCGACCCGGTGCACCGCGGTGGCCGCGATGAGGGTCAGCGCCTCGACCGCGGAGGTGTCGAAGCCCGCGGAGTCCCGGTTGGTGGGCGCCGGGGTGACGATCCAGCGCGGGGCGCCGTCGGGGCCGGGCGGCAGCGGGCGGCCGCTCTCGCCCGGGCCGGGGGCGCGGTCCAGGACCCGCAGGAGGCCGCCGGACAGCAGCGCCGAGCCGTGCCGCTCCAGCGCGGCGACGAGCTCGGCGTCGGTGCTGACGGTGTGCATCCGCACCGAGGCCTGGAAGAGCTCGTGCTGCTGGGCGCGCCGCTGGGTGGCGGTGCGCCAGCCCCAGGAGGCGACGACGACGGCCGCGCCGGGCACCAGGGTCAGGTTCGTGACCCAGCCGGGCATCGCGAGGTCCACCGCGGCGGACAGGTAGCCGAGGCTGGCCACGACGAGGAACAGCGCCCCGCCGACGAACGTCCCCGGGTGCAGCAGCTCCGCGGCCAGCGGCCGGTGGTGCTCCACGGCGATGGACACCGCGGACAGCAGGGCGTCGAGGAGGTAGTAGGTGCCCGCCGCGAGCAGCACGGCCAGCAGCTGGCGGGGGCTGACCGGGTCGGCGGCCGGCTGCACGGCCACGCTCACCGCGGTGGCGCCCAGCGCGGCCAGCAGCGAGGACCCGGCGTTGAACAGCCGGCTGGTCCAGGCGCGGCGGTCGACCAGGTACGAGGCCAGGCCGGTGCAGCACCAGGCCAGCAGCGCCGTCGCGGGCCGGTCGGCGTGCGAGGTGAGCAGGAAGAACAGCAGCACCGGGGCGAAGGGCACGAGGATGCCGGTGTTGATCCCGGTGACCATGAGCGGGAAGCGGGTCAGCAGCCAGCCCGTCGGCAGGCAGACCGCCAGGGCGACGAGCAGGGAGGGGTCGGACCCCTCGGCGCGCCAGGTCAGCAGCGCCCCCACCAGCACGCCCAGGCCCAGCACGAAGACGACGGTGTCGACGAGGGCCGACGCGCTCGGGCGACGGAACCTCCGGCTGGATCCCACGTCGTCACGTCGGCACGGGCGGCGCGGTCCTTGAGCCCTCCCGGCGGCGGTAACCTGGGGATCGCCGATCCCCCTCTCGAAGGAGCGCCGCGCATGGGCCGCGTCGTCATCGACGTCATGCCGAAACCCGAGATCCTCGACCCGCAGGGGAAGGCCGTCGTCGGCGCCCTCCCGCGCCTGGGGTTCGATCTCTTCACCAGCGTCCGCCAGGGCAAGCGCTTCGAGCTGGAGGTCGAGGGGGACGTCACCCCCGAGGTCCTCGCCCAGGCGCGCCAGGCCGCCGAGAAGCTGCTGTCCAACCCCGTGATCGAGGACGTCGTGAGCGTCCGCGAGGCGAGCGCGGCCGAGGCCCGGGCGTGAAGGTCGGGGTCGTCACCTTCCCCGGGTCCCTCGACGACGGCGACGCCCGCCGCGCGGTGACCCTCGCCGGTGGCGAGGCCGTCGCGCTGTGGCACGCCGACGCCGACCTCCGGGGCGTCGACGCCGTCGTGCTGCCCGGCGGCTTCTCCTACGGCGACTACCTGCGCTGCGGCGCCATCGCCCGGTTCGCGCCCGTCATGACCGAGGTCGTGCGCGCCGCCGGGGGCGGGATGCCCGTCCTGGGCATCTGCAACGGCTTCCAGGTGCTGTGCGAGTCGCACCTGCTGCCCGGCGCCCTGGTCCGCAACGACCACCAGAAGTTCCTGTGCACCGACCAGCGCCTGCGCGTGGAGTCGGCCGCCACCGCCTGGACCTCCTCGTTCACCGAGGGGCAGGAGATCACCGTCCCGCTGAAGAACGGCGAGGGCGGGTTCGTCGCCGACGAGGCCACCCTGGACCGCCTCGAGGGCGAGGGCCGCGTGGTCTTCCGCTACCTGGGCGGCAACCCGAACGGGTCCCTGCGCGACATCGCCGGGATCAGCAACGACCGCGGCAACGTGGTGGGGCTCATGCCGCACCCCGAGCACGCCGTGGAGGAGGTCTTCGGACCCGGGCTGGACGGCCTGGGCCTGTTCACGTCCGTGCTGACGGCCGGGCTGGAGGCCATCGCGTGAGCACCCTCGACACCGTCACCCGCGCCGCGCAGACCCCCGACCACCCGCAGCCGTGGTCGGAGCTGGGCCTGAAGGCCGACGAGTACCAGCGGATCCGCGAGATCCTCGACCGCCGCCCCACGGGCGCGGAGCTGGCCATGTACTCGGTCATGTGGAGCGAGCACTGCTCCTACAAGAGCTCCAAGGTGCACCTGCGGACCTTCGGCGACCACGTCACCGAGGCCATGAAGGAGCACCTCATGGTCGGCATCGGGGAGAACGCCGGGGTCGTCGACATCGGCCAGGGCTGGGCGGTGACCTTCAAGGTCGAGTCCCACAACCACCCCAGCTACATCGAGCCCTACCAGGGCGCGGCCACCGGCGTCGGCGGGATCATCCGCGACATCATGGCCATGGGCGCCCGCCCGATCGCCGTCATGGACTCCCTGCGGTTCGGCGCGATCGACCACCCCGACACCGCGCGCGTCGTGCCCGGGGTCGTCTCCGGCGTCGGCGGGTACGGCAACTGCATCGGGCTGCCCAACATCGGCGGCGAGGTCGTCTTCGACCCCACCTACCAGGGCAACCCGCTCGTCAACGCCCTGTGCGTGGGCGCCATGAAGCACGAGGACCTGCACCTGGCGAACGCCCGCGGCGCGGGCAACCTCGTCGTCCTGTTCGGCGCCCGCACCGGCGGCGACGGCATCGGCGGCGTCTCGGTGCTGGCCAGCGAGACGTTCGACGCGACCGGCCCCTCGAAGCGGCCGGCGGTGCAGGTGGGGGACCCGTTCCAGGAGAAGGTGCTCATCGAGTGCTGCCTGGAGCTGTTCCACGCGGGCCTGGTCGAGGGCATCCAGGACCTCGGCGGCGCCGGGCTGTCCTGCGCCACCAGCGAGCTGGCCTCCGCCGGGGACGGCGGGATGCTCATCCACCTCGACCGCGTCCCGCTGCGCGACCCCTCGCTCTCGCCCGAGGAGATCCTCATGAGCGAGTCGCAGGAACGCATGATGGCGATCGTCACCCCCGCCAACGTCGACGCCTTCCTCGCGGTCACCGCGAAGTGGGACGTCGAGACCGCGGTCCTCGGGGAGGTCACCGACGGCGACCACCTCGTCGTGCAGTGGCACGGCGAGACCGTCGTGGACGTCCCGCCGCGCACCGTCGCCCACGACGGCCCGGTGTACCAGCGCCCGTACGCCCGGCCCGCCTCGCAGGACGCCCTGCAGGCGGACGTCCCGGACTCCCTGCCGCGCCCGTCGACCGACGAGGAGCTGCGGGCGACGCTGCTGCGGATGGCCGGGTCGCCGAACCTGTCCTCGCGGGCCTGGGTCACCGACCAGTACGACCGGTACGTCCTGGGCGGCACCGCGCTGGCCACCCCCGACGACGCCGGGGTCGTGCGCGTCGACGAGGAGACCAACCTCGGCGTCGCGCTGTCCCTGGACGGCAACGGCCGGTTCGCCCGGCTCGACCCCCGCACCGGCGCCGCGCTGGCGCTGGCCGAGGCGTACCGCAACGTCGCCGCGGCGGGCGCGAAGCCGCTGGCCGTCACCGACTGCCTGAACTTCGGCTCCCCCGAGGACCCCGGCGTCATGTGGCAGTTCGCCGAGGCCGTGCAGGGCCTGGCCCTGGCCTGCGAGGAGCTCGGGGTCCCCGTCACCGGCGGGAACGTGTCGCTGTACAACCAGACCGGCGACGAGGGGCTGGACTCGGCGATCCTGCCGACGCCCGTCATCGGGGTCCTCGGCGTCCTGGACGACGTCCGCCGCCGCACCCCCTCGGGGTGGCGGGAGTCGGGGCAGAACGTCTACCTGCTGGGCACCACGCGCGGGGAGTTCGGCGGGTCGGAGTGGGCCTGGGCCGAGCACGGCCACCTCGGCGGGCTGCCGCCGGTGCTGGACCTCGCGCACGAGAAGCTGCTGGCCGACGTGCTCGTGCAGTGCTCGCGCGACGGCCTGGTCGACGCCGCGCACGACCTGTCCGACGGCGGCCTCGCGCAGGCCCTCGTCGAGTCGGTGCTGCGCTACGGCGTCGGGGCGCGGGTGTGGCTGGACGAGCTGTGCGAGCGCGACGGGATCGACGCGTTCACGGCGCTGTTCTCCGAGTCCGCCGGCCGGGCGATCGTGTCCGTGCCGCGTGAGGAGGAGGTGCGGTTCACCGACATGTGCACCGCGCGCGGCCTGGCGCACCTGCGCATCGGCGTGACCGACGCCGAGCCCGGCGTCCTGGACGTCCAGGGCCGCTTCCAGGTGCCGGTGGCCGAGCTGCGCGCGACGCACACCGCGACGCTGCCGGCGCACTTCGGCTGAGCACACCCGTCCCCGGAGGGCCGGTCCGCGCTGCGGGCCGGCCCTCCGTCGTCCCCGCGCCGGCAGGGGTGGTCGGGGCGCCCGATCCACGACAGGGTGGGCGCCGTGCCGAGGGTCGAGATCGCCGTCACCGACGTCGCCGGGGTCCGCGTCGCGCGGGCCGCGGGGGCGCACCGCGTGGAGCTGTGCGTCGCGCTGGAGGTCGGCGGGCTCACCCCGTCGGTCGGCCTCGTGGAGCGGGCCGTGGAGGCGGCCGGTCCCGTCGGGGTGCACGTGCTGCTGCGCCCGCGGCCGGGGGACTTCCAGCACGACGCCGACGAGTTCGCCGTCGTCCTGCGCGACGGCTGGGCCTCCCTGGACGCGGGCGCGGCCGGGCTGGTCGTGGGCCCGGTGCGCCCCGACGGCCGGCTCGACGTCGACGCGCTGCTGCGGTTGCGCGAGCTGGCCGGCGACGCCGAGCTGACGGTGCACCGCGCCTTCGACGTCCACCCCGACGTCGAGCGGGGGGTGCAGGACCTCCTGACCGCGGGCGTCGACCGCGTCCTGACGTCCGGCGGCGCCGCCTGCGCCCACGACGGGACCGCCCGCATCGCCCGGACCGTCGCGGCCGCCGCCGGCCGGGTCGCCGTCACGGCCGGCGGTGGCGTGCGCCCCGAGCGGATCGGCGAGCTGGTCGCGGCGACGGGGGCCGACGACGTCCACCTGTCGGCCCGCCGCCCGGCCGCCCCCGACGAGGGGTTCGGCGCCCGGTCCGTCGTGGACCCCGACGTGGTCCGCGCGGCGGTCCGCGCGGCCGGGGCGGCGGTGCCGGCGTGAACCCGCGGATGCACGACGACGAGGTCGAGGTGCCGCAGGCGCTGGTCGCCGAGCTCGTGCGCACCCGGTTCCCGGACTGGGCCGGGCTGCGGCTGACGGCGCTGCGCGGCACGGGCACGGTGAACGCGGTGTTCCGGCTCGGCGAGGACCTCCTGGTCCGGCTGCCGCGCCGCCCCGGCGAGGCCGCGCGGCTGCCCGCGGAGCTGGCGGCCACCCGGGAGCTGTTCGGCCGCACCCGGTTCCCCACGCCGGAGGTCGTGGCGGTGGGTGAGCCCGCGGCGGGGTACCCGTTCGGCTGGAGCGTCCTGCGGTGGATCCCCGGCACGCCCGCCGACGAGGTCGACACCGCCGGTGCGCAGGACCTGGCGACCGACCTCGCCGAGTTCGTCCGCGGGGTCCGCGACCTGTCGCTGCACGGGCGCCGGTTCTCCGGCGACGGCCGCGGCGGCGACCTGCACCGGCACGACGGGTGGGTGCGGGAGTGCCTCGCGCGCAGCGGGGACCTCCTCGACGTCCCCGCGCTGCGCGCCCTGTGGGAGCGCTGCCTGAGGCTGCCGCACGTGTCGGCGGACGTCGTGACGCACGGCGACCTCGTCCCGGGGAACGTGCTCGTCGGTGGCGGGCGGCTGGCGGGGGTCCTCGACGTCGGCGGCCTGGGGCCGGCCGACCCCGCCCTGGACCTCATCGCGGGGTGGCACCTGTTCGAGGGCCCGGCGCGGGAGCGGTTCCGGGCCGGGTGCGGCGGCCGGGACCTGGACTGGGTCCGGGGCCAGGCGTGGGCGTTCGTGCAGGCGGTCGGGCTGGTCCGGTACTACGCCCGCACGAACCCGGCGATGAGCTCAGTCGGCGCGCGCACGCTCGGCCGGGTCCTCGCCGACCCGCTGGTGTGACCGCTCGCGGGTGGTGACGAGCGCGACGACGACGGCGACGTCCACGACCACGGCCAGCAGGGCCGGGCCGCCGTCGACGACCCGGTCGGTCACGTCCACCCGCGGCGCCCCCACGTGGTCGGCCCGCTGCCGCGCGGCGGGACCGGTGACCAGGGCCCACCCGGCGACCGCGGTGGTCAGGGCCGTCCACAGGGCGCACCCGGCGGCCAGGGTGCCCAGGACGAGGCGGGGGCGCCCGCTCCCGCGGGCCAGCCACGCGGGCCGCCCCGAGACGACGACCGCGGCCAGGGCGAGCAGGGCGGCCGCGGTGGTGACGGCGGGGGGAGTGAGCTGCGTCAGGAGCGTCACGACCTCCCACCGGTCGGCGAAGGGGCGCCCGGACTCGCGGGCCCACAGCCCGCCGTTGACGGACGCCTGCACACCGTCGTCGGTCAGCACGTGCACCACGGTGACCGCGGACAGCGCCACGGGCGCGGCGGCGGCGGCGACCAGCGCACCGAACACCCACGACCACCGGTCGGCCCGCGGGCCGTCGCTCACGGCTCCGGGCGGCGGTACCACGCGTACTCCTCCTCGCTGGGGCGCGGCAGCTCCTCCGGCCCGGGGTCCGGCGCGGGCTCGGACGCGGGTGCGGGTTCGGGCTCCGGTTCGGGCTCGGGCTCGGGGTCCGGCGGTGGGGCGGCGCGCGGCGCGGGGGCCGCCGGGCCCAGCAGGACGACGGCGGCGACGACGGCGAACGCGGCGCACGCGAGGGCGGTCGCCACCGGCGTCGCGAAGGCCACGAACTGCGAGGGCCAGCCCGCGCCGTACCCGGTCTGCTCCTGCCGGGTCGACAGCACGAGGGTGGTGGCCTGGGCGGTGGCGGCGAGCGCGCAGCCGGCGCCGGTGGCGGCGGCCACGGCCCGCAGCGGCCGCGCCAGCCGCCAGCGGCCGCGGCCGGCGAGGTGCAGGCCGGCGAGCGCGGCGGTCGCGGCGGTGGCGGCGAGCAGGGGCCGGTCGAGCACGACGAGCCCGCTCAGCACGGCCCAGCGGTCCCAGAAGCCGATGTCGGGGGCGAGGGTCGGGGTGCCGTCCTCGGCGTACCCGGTCAGGTAGGGGTCGTCGACGGCGCCGGTCAGGACGCGGGCGGCGACGACGGCGACCAGCACCGGCTGGGCGAGGGCCACGACGGCGAGCACCCACGCGGCCGCGGCGAGCGGGCGGGGCAGGGGCCCGGCGCGCTCCGGGTCCTCCGGCGGGTCCTCCTGCGGGGCCGGGGCCGGTGGCGTCGCGCCGTGCGGGGGGTCGACCACGCCACCACCCTAGGAGGGCCCGGGCGCCGGGAGGTGGACTTCCCCGGCGCCCGGCGCCTCCGTCGGGCCCGCCCCGTCTCAGCCGGCCGAGGCGAGGAACTCGGCGAGGGCCCCCACGACGAGCGCGTGGTCGTCGGCCTGGGGCAGGCCCGAGACGGCGACGGCGCCGACCACCCCGACGCCGCGGACGCGGAGGGGAAAGGCCCCGCCGTGCGCGGCGAACGTCCCGGGGTCGAGCTGGGAGGCGGCGTCGACGTCTCCGCCCGCCAGCCGCCGGCGCGTCCCGGCCAGGTACGAGGAGCACCCGAACTGGTCGACGACGTTCATCTTGCGCCGCAGCCAGTCGTCGTGGTCGGCCACCGACCCGGGCAGCGCGGCGTGGAACAGCCGCTGGCCGTTGCGGCGGATGGCGACCGCGACGGGCAGGCCGGCGGCGCGGGCGCGCTCGACGAGCAGGCCGCCGAGCCGCCAGGCGTCGTCCTCGTCGAAGCGGTCGAGCACGAGGCGCTCCTCGTCGGCGGTCAGCCGGGCCAGCAGCTCGACGTCGGTCTCGGGGGTGCTCACGGGGACTCCTGGGGTCGGGGGCGGGGGAGGGGCCGGGGCGATCCTCTCGCGTCCCCGGCCCGGACGGGGCGGGGGTCCGGGCTGCGCGGTCCCGCAGCGTGGCGGACACTCGACGGTGAGGTGACCGAGGGCTCCCTGAGGTGCCTTTGTCTTGACATCTTGACGATTACCGACCTACCGTCCCCCGGTGTCGTCACCGCCGGTGCCGCGGTGACCGCCGAGCCCGCCCGGACGGTGAGCTCGAGCGCGAGACCCAGCGCCAGGACGAAGGAGTTCTCTTGTCGACCACCCAGGGCCAGTCGGATCCCGTCGGTGGGGGCGTGCGCCACGCGCTGCCGCCGCTGACGGCCGGACCGCACGCCAAACGCCTCGGCACCGTCGCCCTGGTCGCCACCTTCGGCGGTCTGCTCTTCGGGTACGACACCAGCGTCATCAACGGCGCCCTCGAGCCGATGGTCGTCGAGCTCGGCCTCACGACGCTCACCGAGGGCGTCGTGACCAGCTCGCTGCTGTTCGGCGCCGCCGTCGGCGCCATCTCCGGCGGCCGGCTCTCCGACGCCTGGGGGCGTCGCAAGGCCATCCTGCTGATGGCGGTGTTCTTCTTCGTCGGCGCCCTCGTCTGCGTGTTCGCCCCCAACTTCGAGGTCATGGTCGTCGGGCGGGTGCTGCTGGGCCTGGCCGTCGGTGCGGCCTCGACCGTCGTCCCGGTGTTCCTGGCCGAGCTGGCGCCGTACGAGATCCGCGGCTCCCTCTCGGGCCGCAACGAGATGATGATCGTCGTCGGCCAGCTCGCCGCCTTCGTCGTCAACGCGATCGTCGGCAACGTCTGGGGCGAGTACGGCGGCGTCTGGCGCATCATGCTGGCGGTCGTCACGCTGCCGGCGGTCGCGCTGTTCGTCGGCATGCTGCGCGTGCCGGAGTCGCCGCGCTGGCTGATCGACCGCGGCCAGTACGACGAGGCCGTCGAGGTCCTCAAGCAGGTCCGCTCGCCCGAGCGCGCCGAGGCCGAGGCCCGCCAGATCGCCGACCTCACCTACGAGGAGTCCAAGCGGGAGAACCTCGACTGGCGCAGCATCCTGTCGAACCGCTGGCTGCGCCGGATCCTGCTGGTCGGCATCGGCCTCGGCGTCGCGCAGCAGCTCACCGGGATCAACTCGATCATGTACTACGGCCAGGTCATCCTGAAGGAGGCCGGCTTCGCCGACGGCACGGCCCTCGTCGTGAACATCGCCCCCGGGGTCATCGCGGTGATCGGCGCCTTCATCGCGCTGCGCATGATGGACAGCTTCAGCCGGCGCAAGACCTTCATCATCGGCTTCACCCTGACGACGGTCTGCCACCTGCTCATCGGCCTCGGCTCGCTGCTGCTGCCCGTCGGCAACCCGCTGCGGCCGTGGGTGATCCTCTTCCTCGTCGTCGCGTTCGTCGGCTCCATGCAGACGTTCCTGAACGTCGCGGTCTGGGTCACCCTCGCCGAGATCTTCCCGCTGAAGATGCGCGCGTTCGGCATGGGCGCCTCGGTGTTCGTGCTGTGGCTGACCAACGCCTTCCTCGGCCTGTACTTCCCGACCCTGGTGGACGCCCTGGGCATCACCGGCTGCTTCTTCGGGTTCGCCGTGGTCAACCTGCTGGCGCTCGCCTTCGTCAAGAGCCAGGTCCCCGAGACCCGCGGGCGCACCCTGGAGGAGCTCGAGGAGGCCGTCACCACCGGCCGCATCTACGACAAGGCCGTGCGCGACTTCGCCTGAGGGCGCTCCGCGCGCACGCGGCCCCGGGGACCGGAGTCCCCGGGGCCGCGTGCGTGAGCGGGCCGGGCTCAGCGGTCGACGAGGGTGACCTCGAAGGCGTAGCGGCTGGCGCGGTAGACGTGCCGGCCGTACTCCACGACGCGGCCGGAGTCGTCGTGCGTCGTGCGTTCCATGGTCAGCAGCGGGGAGCCGCGGCGCTCGTCGAGCAGGGAGCACTCCTCGCTGCTGCCGCGGCGGGCGCCGATCCGCTGGCGGGCCACGCGCATGCCGACGCCCCGGCTGCGCAGCAGCTGGTACATGCCGCGCTCGGTCAGGGCCTCGACGGAGAGGTCGGTGAAGGGCGCGGGCAGCCAGTTCTCCAGGACCGCCAGCGGCTCGCCGCCGGACATCCGCAGGCGGCGGATGTGCAGCAGCGGGGTGCCCGGGCTGACGGCCAGGCTGCCGGCGACGTCGTCGTCGGCGCCGCTCATCTCGTGCAGCAGGACCTGCGTCGAGGGCTGCTGCCCGGACTGCACGAGGTCGTCGTGCAGGCTCGTCAGCTCCACCGGCCGGGTGACCTGGCCGTGGACGACCTGGGTGCCGACCCCGCGCTTGCGCACGAGCAGCCCCTTGTCGACGAGCTGCTGGATCGCCCGGCGCATCGTGGGCCGGGACAGCCCCAGCTGGTCGGCGAGGTGGATCTCGTTGTCCAGGCGCGAGCCCGGGGGCAGCCGGCCACCCTCGATGGCCTGCTCGATCTGCCGCGCCACCTGGAAGTACAGCGGGACGGGGCTCGAGCGGTCGAGGTCGACGAACAGATCGCTCACCACTGGTTGCTCCTGAGTCGTGGGGGGCGCGCCCGCAACGTCGCCGACGGCCGTCCGCACATGGTAACGGTCCCGAGGTCCGTACGTCAGGAGGTGTGTTTGTCAGGACAAAGCTTGACAGAAGGACCTCTCACGGAGCACGCTCGACCCTGCCACCGCGCCGCTGCGGCCCGGGACGGCAGAGGGCAACCGGACTGGGAGGACTCCTCGTGAGCGAAGGCGTGAGCAACTCGGCCGCGCTGGACGTCGTGACCATGGGCAGGGTCGGCGTCGACATCTACCCGTTGCAGGACAACGTGGGCCTGGAGGACGTCGAGACCTTCGGGAAGTACCTCGGGGGCAGCGCGACGAACGTCGCGGTCGCCGCCGCCCGGCACGGGCGCTCCTCGGCCGTCATCACCCGCACCGGCCGCGACGCCTTCGGCACGTTCATCCACAAGGCCCTGGCCGAGTTCGGCGTGTCCGACCGGTTCGTGACCGCGGTGGAGGACCTGAACACCCCGCTGGCGTTCTGCGAGATCTACCCGCCGGACAACTTCCCGCTGCTGTTCTACCGCCAGCCCACCGCGCCGGACCTGCAGATCAGGGCCGAGGAGCTCGACCTCGACGCGATCCGCGACGCGGGCGTGTTCTGGGCGACCGTCACGGGGCTGTCGGAGGAACCCAGCCGCGGGGCGCACTTCGCCGCGTGGCGGGCCCGCGCGCGCAAGCCGTTCACGGTGCTCGACCTCGACTACCGCGAGATGTTCTGGGCCTCCCCGGAGCTGGCGACCGAGCAGGTCCGCGCGGCCCTGCCGCACGTCACCGTCGCGGTCGGCAACAAGGAGGAGTGCGAGGTCGCCGTCGGCGAGACCGAGCCCCGCCGGGCCGCCGAGGCGCTGCTGGACGCCGGGGTCGAGATCGCCATCGTCAAGCAGGGGCCCCGCGGCGTCCTCGGGGCGACCCGGACCGCCGACGGCACGACGGGGTTCGTCGAGGTCCCCCCGACCCCGGTCTCCGTGATCAACGGGCTGGGGGCCGGCGACAGCTTCGGCGGCGCCCTGGTCCACGGGCTGCTCTCGGGCTGGGAGCTCGAGCGCACCCTGCGCTTCGCCAACGCCGCCGGCGCGATCGTGGCCACCCGCCGCGAGTGCTCCACCGCCATGCCGTTCACCGCCGAGGTGGAGGCCCTGCTCGAGGAGGTCGCTGCCCGTGCCTGACACCACCCCAGCGTTCGCGAAGGACTACGCCGAGGTCGCCGAGATCCGCGCCCGCCACCCCGAGCGCATCGCCGAGCTGTCCCGGGCCCGCCGCCGCCGCCCGCTGCTGGAGGCCGACGGCCGGCTCATGGTCATCGCGGCCGACCACCCCGCCCGCGGGGCCAACGGCGTCGGCTCGAACCCGATGGCGATGGCCGACCGCACCGAGCTGCTCGACCGCCTCCGGGTGGCCCTGGCGGTCCCCGGCGTCGACGGCCTGCTCGGCTCGGCCGACATCATCGAGGACCTCACGCTCCTGGGGGCGCTGGAGGGCAAGGTCGTCTTCGGCTCCATGAACCGCGGCGGCCTGCAGGGCGCCACGTTCGAGCTCGACGACCGCTTCACCGGGTACGACGCGCAGGCGATCGAGGACATGAACCTCGACGGCGGCAAGTTCCTCACCCGCATCGCGCTGGACTCCGAGGGCACCCTGCCGACGCTGACGGCCTCGGCCGACGCGATCAGCGACCTGGCCGCGCGGAGGCTCGTCGCGATGATCGAGCCGTTCTGGTCCTCCGTCCGCGACGGCAAGGTCGTCCACGACCTGACCGCCGAGGGCGTCATCAAGTCCATCAACGTCGCGCAGGCGCTGGGCCGCACCACGGCCTACACCTGGCTGAAGATCCCCGTGGTGGACGACATGGAACGCGTCATGGACACCACGACGTTCCCGACGCTGCTGCTCGGCGGGGACCCCGCGACCTCCCCGGAGGAGACGTTCGCCACCTGGCGCAAGGCGCTCGCCCTGCCCTCGGTGCGGGGCCTGACCGTCGGGCGGACGCTGCTCTACCCGCCGGACGGCGACGTCGAGTCCGCCGTGAAGACCGCCGTCTCGCTCGTCCGCTGAGGAGCCCGCAGTGACCGACCCGAACCTGTACGTCCCCGCCGGTTCCGCCGCGGCGGACGGTTTCGACCTGGTCGTCACGCCGGAGTCCGCCGGCTGGGGGTTCTCCAGCCTGCGGACCCTGACGCTGGCCCCCGGTGCCTCGCACACGTTCCCCACCGGTGAGGACGAGCTCCTCGTCCTGCCGCTGTCGGGTTCGGCGTCGGTCACCGTCGAGGGCGAGACGATCGAGCTCACCGGTCGCACCGGCGTCTTCGACGGCGTGAGCGACTTCGCGTACGTCGGCCGCGACAGCGAGCTGACGGTCCACAGTGCCGCAGGCGGCGTGTTCTCGTTCCCGGGCGCACGGGCGACGCGCCGCCTGCCCTTCCGGTACGGCCCCGCCTCGGGCGTGCCCGTCGAGCTGCGCGGGGCCGGCCAGGCCAGCCGCCAGGTCAACAACTTCGCCACCCCGGCGGTGTTCGAGACCGACAAGCTCATCGCCTGCGAGGTCATCACCCCCGGCGGGAACTGGTCCTCCTACCCGCCGCACCGGCACGACCGGTCCAGCGACGTGGAGAGCGAGCTGGAGGAGATCTACTACTACGAGTTCCGGGCGCTGGCCCCCGAGGGCGTCCCGACGGTCCCCGGCGGGCTGGGGCTGCAGCAGGCCTACGGCGACGACGAGCGCCCGCTGGAGGTCCTGGAGGAGGTGCACGGCGGGGACGTCGTGCTGCTCCCGCACGGCTGGCACGGCCCCTCGGTCGCGTCCCCGGCCTACGACATGTACTACCTCAACGTCATGGCCGGTCCCGAGGCCGAACGCGCCTGGAAGATCTGCGACGACCCGGCCCACGGCTGGGTCCGGTCGACCTGGGAGGGGCAGGCCGTCGACCCGCGGCTGCCCTTCTACTCCACCCCCGACACCGACGTCCGCGCCGAGAACTGAGAGAGACCGATGAGCGCAGTACCCCCGAACCCGGCCGTGCAGACGGTGCGGCTGACGGTCTCGCAGGCCGTCGTGCGTTTCCTCCAGGCGCAGTTCAGCGAACGCGACGGCGTCCGCCGGCAGTTCTTCGGCGGGGTGTTCGGCATCTTCGGGCACGGCAACGTGGCCGGGGTCGGGCAGGCCCTGCTGGAGGCCGAGGAGGGTGCGCTCGGCGACGGCTGGGTGCCCCCGGCGCAGGTCCCGTACATCACGGGGCGCAACGAGCAGTCGATGGTGCACGCGGCCGTCGGGTACGCCCGCCAGCAGGACCGCCTGCAGACGCTCGCGGTGACCGCCTCGGTCGGCCCGGGCTCGTCGAACATGCTGACCGGCGCGGCGCTGGCCACCATCAACCGCATCCCGGTGCTGCTGCTGCCCAGCGACGTCTTCGCCACCCGCGTCGCCTCCCCGGTGCTGCAGGAGCTGGAGCAGCCCCACGGGTACGACGTGACGGTGAACGACGCGTTCCGCCCGTTGTCGAAGTTCTTCGACCGCGTGTGGCGCCCGGAGCAGCTGGTCTCGGCCCTGCTGGGGGCGATGCGCGTGCTGACCGACCCCGCCGAGACCGGCGCGGCGACCGTCTGCCTGCCCGAGGACCTGCAGGCCGAGGCGTGGGACTTCCCCGTCGACCTGTTCAGGGAGCGCACCTGGCGCATCGCGCGCCCGGTGCCGGAGCAGGTCGCGATCGAGGAGGCCGCCGCGGTCATCCGGTCCGCGAAGGCCCCGCTCGTCGTGGCCGGCGGCGGTGTCGTGTACTCGCAGGCCACCGAGGCGCTCAAGGCGTTCGTCGAGGCGACGGGCATCCCGGTCGGGCAGTCCCAGGCCGGCAAGGGCGCCATCCGCTACGACCACCCGCTGTCCCTGGGGGCCATCGGCTCCACGGGCACGACGGCGGCGAACGAGATCGCGGCCGAGGCCGACGTCGTCATCGGCATCGGCACCCGGTACTCGGACTTCACGACCGGTTCGCGCACCGCGTTCCAGAACCCGGACGTGCGGTTCGTCAACGTCAACGTGGCCTCGCTCGACGCCGTGAAGCACGCCGGGGTCCCCGTGCAGGGCGACGCCCGCACCGCCCTGGAGCTGCTGACGAGCGCCCTGGAGGGCTTCTCCACCCCCGACGCCTACCGGGAGCGGGCCGCCCGCCTGAACCGCGAGTGGGACGCCGTCGTGGAGGAGTTCTACGGCTCGGGCATCGGCGAGCGCACGGGGCTGCTGGCCCAGGCCGAGGTCATCGGCGCCATCGACGAGGTCGTGTCCGACCGCGACGTCGTGGTGTGCGCGGCGGGGTCGCTGCCCGGGGACCTGCACTGCATGTGGCGCAGCCGCGACCCGAAGCAGTACCACGTGGAGTACGGCTACTCCTGCATGGGTTACGAGATCCCCGGCGGCATCGGGGTGGCGCTGGCCGCCCCGGACCGCGACGTGTTCATCACGGTCGGGGACGGCTCGTACCTGATGTCCCCGACGGAGCTCGTGACGGCCGTCCAGGAGGGCGTGAAGGTCATCGTGGTGCTGCTGCAGAACCACGGCTTCGCCTCCATCGGCGCCCTGTCGGAGCAGCACGGTTCGCAGCGCTACGGGACGAAGTACCGCAAGCGCTCGGCGTCGGGCCGGCTCGACGGCGACAAGCTGCCGGTGGACCTGGCGGCGAACGCCGAGAGCATGGGGGTCCGGACGCTGCGCCCGACGAACCGCAAGGAGCTCGTGGAGGCGCTGCACGACGCCAAGGCGTCCACCGAGTCGACCGTCGTGCACGTCGAGACCGACCTGTACTCCGAGGCGCCCGACGGCGGCGGCTGGTGGGACGTGCCGGTCTCGGAGGTCTCGCACCTGGAGTCCACCCGCACCGCGCGCACCTGGTACGAGGGCAAGAAGGCCGCGCAGCGGCCGCTGATCTGACCCGAGAGGACCGCGACCTCCCCGGAGCACGCCGGCCGGGGAGGTCGCCTCGCGTTCTGCGGCAACGGTTCGGTCACGGACCACCGCCGGATGCCGACACCCCCGGTGCCCGTTACCGTTCACGGGTGCCCGCACGGCACCCCCGCGCGCTTGATGCGCCTGGGAGGTGAGTATGTAACGACAATCGCTTGACAGCCTGCGGCTGTTCGCGCGACAGTTCCTGCAGTCGCACTCCCCGCCGGGGAACCTGCGACGCACGACGACGTGGAGGAAAGTTCCCCATGGGCCGCTCCATCACCATCGGCACCGCCCCCGACTCCTGGGGCGTCTGGTTCGCCGACGACGAGCTCCAGACCCCCGCATCCCGCTTCCTCGACGAGGTCGTCGAAGCCGGCTACGAGTGGATCGAGCTCGGCCCCTACGGCTACCTGCCGACCGACCCGGCGGAGCTGTCCGACGCGCTGGCCGCGCGCGAGCTCAAGGTGTCCGCCGGCACGATCTTCGCCGCCCTGCACCGCCCCGACCACTACGCCGAGGCGTGGGCGCAGGTCGAGCAGGTCGCCAAGCTGACCCAGGCCATGGGCGGCACCCACCTGGTCGTCATCCCCGGCCAGTGGCGCAGCGACAAGACCGGCGAGCAGATCGAGCCGCGCGACCTCGACGACGAGTCGTGGGCCCGCCTGGCCGAGGGCATGAACCGCCTGGGCCGCGACGTCAAGAACGGCTACGGCCTGCAGGTGGCGGTCCACTCGCACGCCGACACCCACATCGACACCCAGGACCAGGTCGAGCGCTTCCTGGGGATGACCGACGCCGACCCGGTCAAGCTCTGCCTCGACACCGGTCACGTGTCGTACTCCGGCGGGGACAACCTGGCGCTCATCGAGAACTTCCCCGACCGCATCGCCTACGTCCACCTCAAGCAGGTCGACCCGGCGATCGTGGCGAAGGTGAAGGAGCAGGACCTGCCCTTCGGCGAGGCCGTCAAGCTCGGCGCGATGGTCGAGCCCCCGCAGGGGATCCCGGCCATGCCGCCGATCCTGGAGGCCCTGGAGGGCCTGGGCCGCGACATCTTCGCGATCGTCGAGCAGGACCTGTACCCGGTCGCGTTCGACAAGCCGCTGCCGATCGCGACCCGCACCCGCACCTACCTCAACTCCTGCCGCTAAGCCCGCCGGTTCGGCTCGGCACCCCAGAGAGGACGGATCGATGGAGATTCGCACGGACGCGGGCGGGGCCCCCAGCCCCACCCCGGCCCCGACGACGCACGCGGGCGGCAGGGCCACCTCGGCCGACGACCGCGTGCAGCGCCGCTCACCGCTGGCCAGCCTGCTCTCGCGCCCGGAGATCGGGTCGCTGATCGGGGCCATCGCGCTGCTGGTGCTGTTCCTGGTGGTGGCCCCGACCCTGCGGTCGGGGGCGTCGCTGTTCACGGTGCTGTACTCGTCGTCGACCATCGGCATCATGGCGGTGTCGGTGGCCCTGCTGATGATCGGCGGCGAGTTCGACCTGTCGGCCGGCGTGGCGGTGACCACGGCGTCGCTGACGGCGTCGATGGTGGCCTACCAGCTCCACCTGAACGTGTGGGTGGGCGTGCTCGCGGCGCTGGTGCTGGCGCTGGCGGTGGGGCTGTTCAACGGCTGGCTGCTGGTGCGGACGGGGTTGCCGTCGTTCATCATCACGCTCGGGTCGTTCTTCATGCTGACGGGCCTGAACCTGGGCGTCACGAAGGTGATCACCGGCGGGGTGTCCTCGCCGACCATCAGCGACATGGACGGGTTCGCCTCGGCGAAGGCCTTCTTCAACTACACGCTGCCGATCGGCAACGGGCTGCGGGTGCCGATCCTGTTCTGGCTGGTGCTGGTGGTCGTGGCGACGTGGATCCTGCTGAGGACGAGGATCGGCAACTGGATCTTCGCGGCCGGGGGCGACCCGGCGGCGGCCCGGGCGGTCGGGGTCCCGGTCAAGGCCACGAAGATCGGGCTGTTCATGGCGGTGGGCTTCACCGCGTGGCTGCTCGGGATGCACAACCTGTTCGCCTACTCCAACGCCCAGTCCGGCAACGGCGTCGGCAACGAGCTGTACTACATCATCGCGGCGGTCGTGGGCGGGTGCCTGATGACCGGCGGGTACGGATCGGCGATCGGCGCGGCGATCGGTGCGCTGATCTACGGGGTCGTCACGAACGGCATCGTGTACGCCGGCTGGCAGGCGGACTGGAACCGGCTGTTCCTGGGCGCGATGCTCGTCATCGCGACCGTCGTCAACCTCGTCGTGAAGAACCAGGCGGCCAAGCGATGACCCCGAACGCGTCCACGCTCTCCCCGAACACCGAGATCCTGTCCCTGCGCGACGTCGGCAAGCGCTACGGCAACGTGCACGCCCTGCGCGGGGTGTCCCTGTCGGTGAGGCAGGGTGAGATCACCTGCGTGCTCGGCGACAACGGCGCCGGCAAGTCGACGCTCATCAAGATCATCGCCGGGTTGCACGCCCACACCGACGGGACCCTGGTCGTCAACGGCGAGGAGGTGACGTTCACCTCCCCGCGCGAGTCGCTGGACCGGGGCATCGCCACCGTCTACCAGGACCTCGCCCTGGTGCCGCTGATGTCGATCTGGCGCAACTTCTTCCTGGGCCAGGAGCTCCGCAAGGGCTGGGGCCCGTTCGCCCACCTGGACGTGAAGCGGATGATGCAGATCACCGGCGAGGAGCTCACCAAGATGGGGATCTCCGTGCCGGACCTCGACCGCCCGGTCGGGGCCCTGTCCGGCGGCCAGCGCCAGTGCATCGCGATCGCCCGGGCCATCTACTTCGGCGCGAAGGTGCTGATCCTGGACGAGCCGACGGCGGCCCTGGGGGTCAAGCAGTCCGGCGTGGTGCTGAAGTACGTGGCCAAGGCCCGCGACGCGGGGCTGGGCGTCATCTTCATCACCCACAACCCGCACCACGCCTACCTGGTGGGCAACCACTTCGTGATCCTCAACCGCGGGAACGTGTCCCTGGACTCCTCCCGTGCTGACATCACCCTCGACCGTCTCACCAACGAGATGGCCGGCGGCGCGGAGCTCGAGGCGCTGAGCCACGAGCTGTCCGCCGTCACGGCAGCGACCGACGCCAACTGAGAACAGGAGCGACCGCCCCCTCATGAGCACCACGAGCACCACGCCCAGCCTGAACCCGGACAGCGCCCGGCAGGGCTACGACCGGGACCGCCAGGTGCGGGTGGCCGTCCTCGGGGTCGGCATGATGGGCCAGGACCACGCCCGCCGGCTGGCGACGCTGACGGCCGGCGCCGAGCTCGTCGCCGTCAGCGACGTCGACGTGGCGCGCACCGACGCCGTGGCGAAGGAGTTCGGGGTCCGCGCGATCCACGACCCCAAGGCCGCCATCGTCGACCCCGAGGTCGACGCCCTGGTCATCGCGACGCCGGGCTTCACCCACGAGGAACTGGTCCTGCTGGCCCTGGAGGCGGGCAAGCCGGTGCTGTGCGAGAAGCCGCTGACGACGTCCGCGGAGACCTCCCGGCGCATCGTCGAGCGGGAGGCCGAGCTCGGCCGCCCGCTCGTGCAGGTCGGCTTCATGCGCCGCTTCGACGCCGGCTACCAGCAGTTGCGCGCCGCCATCGCCTCCGGCGACCTCGGCGCCCCGCTGTTCCTGCACTGCGCGCACCGCAACGCCACGACGCCGCCGAACTTCAACTCCGAGCAGCTCATGCTCGACTCGGTGGTGCACGAGGTGGACGCCACGCGCTACCTGACCGGGGAGGAGATCGTCGCGGTCCGCGTCCTCGCGCCGCGCTCGACCACCTCCGCGCCCGAGGGCCTGCTCGACCCGCAGTTCGTCATCATGGAGACCGAGTCCGGCGTCCTGGTGGACGTCGAGATCTTCGTGAACACGACGTTCGGGTACGAGGTCCGCACCGAGCTGGTGGCCGAGAAGGGCCAGGCCCGCATCGGCCAGCACGAGGGCATGGTGACCCAGTCCGCCGCCGGGTGGGGCGGGTCCATCGCCAAGGACTTCAAGGAGCGCTTCGGCGCCGCCTACGACACCGAGTTCCAGCGCTGGATCGACGCGGTCCGCGACGGGCGC
Source organism: Kineococcus rugosus (assembly GCF_050871975.1). Lineage (NCBI taxonomy): Bacteria > Bacillati > Actinomycetota > Actinomycetes > Kineosporiales > Kineosporiaceae > Kineococcus > Kineococcus rugosus. Next base: position 34,466 of record NZ_JBJLSJ010000031.1, read on the forward strand.
AACGTCGACGGCCCGGGCGTGTGGGACGGCTACGCCGCCGCGGCCGTCTGCGCCGCCGGCGTCGAGTCCCTGCGGACGGGGCAGCGGGTCGAGGTCGACCTCGGTCCGCGCCCCTGACCCCGGGGCGACGCTGCGGCGGCCGGCCGATCCGGTCGCCGCAGCACCACGGATGCACCGCCCGGCCCGGCCGTCGGCGCAGGTGATCACCACGAAGGGCCGGACCGACCGCCGATCCGCACCGTGCGGACGGCACCTGTCGACGAGGATGGGGAGCATGAAGACGTCTCGCAGAGGTTTCCGCACCACGGCCCTGCTCGCGGTGGCCGCTCTCGGCCTGGCCGCCTGCAGCAGCTCCGGTGGTGCCCAGGACGACGAGGACACCGCCGGTGGCGGTGAAGCGGCGAGCACCCCGAAGTACAAGGTCGCGCTGGTGACGCACGCCTCCTCCGGCGACACCTTCTGGGACATCGTCCGCAAGGGGGCTGAGGCGGCGGCCAAGAAGGACGGCATCGAGCTGCAGTACGTGAACAACGACAACGCGTCCCAGCAGGCCACCCTGATCCAGAACGCCGTGGACTCGAAGGTGGACGCCATCGCGGTGACGATGCCGAACGTCGGCCCGCTCACGGCGTCGATCGCGAACGCCCAGTCGGCCGGGATCCCGGTCATCGGGCTCAACGCCGGGTACAACGACTGGAAGGAGCAGAACCTCATCGGCTACTTCGGCCAGGACGAGGCCATCGCCGGGCAGGCCGGTGGGGCGCGGCTGGCCGAGGAGGGCGCGAAGAAGGTCCTCTGCGTGATCCAGACGCAGGGCCAGTCGCAGCTGGAGGACCGCTGCAAGGCGATCACCACCGGCCTCGGCGCGGCCGGCACGGTCGAGAACATCTACGTCAACGGCACCGACGCGGCCGCGACGCAGTCCACGATCACCGCCAAGCTGCAGCAGGACACCAGCATCGACCACGTCATCACCCTCGGGGCCCCGATCGCGCTCATCGCGGTGGACTCCGTGCGGGAGTCGGGCAGCGCCGCCAAGATCGCCACCTTCGACACCAACGGTGAACTCGTGGCCGCCATCAAGGACGGCAGCGTCGCGTGGGCGATCGACCAGCAGCCGTACCTGCAGGGCTACGAGGCCATCGACGCCCTGTGGCTGTACCTGACCAACGCCAACACCCTCGGGGGTGGTGAAGCGGTCCTGACCGGACCGGCGTTCATCGACTCCGAGAACATCGACGCGGTGTCCGAGTACGCGAAGGCCGGCACCCGCTGACCTGAGCACCGCACCGCACGCACCACTCCGGACCCCGGTGGGCTCTGCCCACCGGGGTCCTCCCGTTCCCGGTGGGCGGACCGGGGAGGTGGCGCGACCGCGGGCGAGCACCCCGTGGCACCCTGCCCCCAGGTGGTCGGCGGGTGGCGGGGAGGGGGGACCGGTGGCGGTCGAGGAGGCGGTGGACGTCCACGCCGAGCGGCGGCGGCTGGTGGCGCTGGCGTACCGGGTGCTCGGCACGACGGCCGAGGCCGAGGACGCCGTGCAGGAGACGTACGTCCGCTGGTACCGGATGGGCGAGGCCGAGCGGGCGGCGGTGGCGAACCCGGCGGGCTGGCTGACGACGGTCGCGAGCCGCGTCTGCCTCGACGCGCTCGGGTCGGCGCGGCACCGCCGGGAGAGCTACGTGGGGCAGTGGCTGCCCGAACCGGTCCCGGCGCAGCACTTCACCGGGGCGGCGGCGGAGGCGGCCGACCCGTTCGAGCGGGTCAGCCTCGAGGAGTCGGTGAGCACGGCGGTGCTGGTGGTCATGGAGGCCATGACGCCGGCGGAACGGGTCGCGTTCGTGCTGCACGACGTGTTCGCGCTCCCGTTCGGCGAGATCGCGACGATCGTGGGCCGGACCCCGGCCGCGGTGCGGCAGCTGGCGTCCTCGGCGCGGCGGCGGGTCCGCGAGCGCGGGGCGGTGGGGGTGGACCGCACGGTGCACGACGACGTCGTCCGGGCGTTCGCGCACGCCGCCGGCACGGGGGACCTGGCGGCGCTGTCCGCGCTGCTGGACCCGTCGGTGACGCTGACCAGCGACGGCGGCGGGGTGGTCAGCGCGGCCCGGCGGCCGGTGCTGGGCGTCTCGAACGTGGCGCGGTTCGTCCTGGGCACGATCGCCCAGGACCCGGCGCTGCGGCTGGAACCCGCCGTCACCGGGGACGGGCTGGCGTTCCGCGTGGTGCGCGGGGACGAGGCGACCGGGGTCGAGGTGCGCGGGGTGGTGAACTTCGGCGTCGTGGACGGGCGGGTGCGCGACGTGTGGATCCAGGTGAACCCGGCCAAGCTGCGGACGTGGGGCGCCCGCCCGTGACGGGGCCCCGGCCGCCGGTCCGCGCGGTCGGGGCCCCGGGCCGGGGTCAGACCCCGGCGAGGGCCGCGGCGTCCCGCAGCACCTCCGCGGCCACCTCGAGGCCCTCGACGCGGCCGAGCTCGACGTCCTCGTGCTCGATGTTGCAGGCCATGTCGGGGTCGACCTCGTGCAGCGCGCGCAGGAACTCGGCCCAGAACGCGGTGTCGTGGCCCTTGCCGAGGGCGACGAAGTCCCAGGCGGACTCCTTCGGCCACTCGTTGACCCACTCGTCGCCGCCGAGGTTCGTGCGGTCCTCGGACGGGTCGAGACGCCGGAAGCGGTTGTCGAGCACGCCGTGGATCGCGGCGGCCGGGTTGATCCGGACGTCCTTGGCGGCGGCGTGGAACACCAGCGGGCCGAGGTCGCGGACGACGGCGACGGGGTCCATCTGCTGCCAGAACAGGTGCGAGGCGTCGAGCTCGACACCGAGGTGCGTGGTGCCGGCGCGCTCGACGAGCTCACGGACGCTCGCCGGGTTGAAGACGAGGTTCTGCGGGTGCAGTTCGAGCGCCACCTTGACGTCGAGGTCGCGGCCGAGCGCGTCGATCTCCTGCCAGAACGGGACGGCGACGGACCACTGGTGCTCGAGGATGTCCAGGTCGCGGGAGTTCCAGGCGTTGACGACCCAGGTCGGGTGGACCGCGGTGGCGTCGGCGCCGGGCAGGCCGGACATCGTCACGACGCGGTGCTGGCCGAGGCGGTGGGCCAGCCGGATCGAGCGGCGGACGTCCTCGGCGTGCTCGGCGCCGATGACCTCGTTCGGGTGCAGCGGGTTGCCGTTGCAGTTCAGGCCGGCGGGGGAGACGCCGGTGCCCTCGAAGATCCCGAGGAAGTCGTCGCGGGCGGTGTCGCTGACGAGGATGTCGTCGAAGGTGGGGACGTGCACGGCCGGGAGGAAACCGCCGGTGTTGATCTCGATGCCGGTCAGGCCGAGTCCGGCGATGACCTCCAGGGCCTCGGGCAGCGAGCGGTCGTGCAGGATCGCGTCGTAGACGCCGAGCTTCATCGCTTCTCCTCCTGGTCGGCTCAGTCGACGGGGACGGGTTCGCCGGTGCCGTCGGCGGCCTTCGTGACCGCCTCCAGCACGCGCAGGTTGTGCAGGCCGTGAGCCATCGGCGGCACCACGGGCAGGTCGCCGATCGGGGTCCCGACGCCCCCGGCGATCTCGTTGAGGAACGCCCGGCACTGGAAGGTGAAGAAGTCGTTCTGGCCGTGGCCGACGCTGGGGAAGTCCATCGGCAGGCCGCCGGCGACGTAGGGGTGCGCGGGGCCCACGAGCACCTGGCGGTACCCGCTGACCGCGCCGGGGGCGGTGTGGTCGGCGATGGTGAACTCACCCGTGCGGTTGAGGTCGAAGGCCCCGGCGCCGTTCTCGGTGAAGATCTCGAAGCCGAGGCCGTTGGGCAGGCCGTGGGCGATGCGGGAGACCGAGAACGTTCCGGTCGCGCCGTTCGCGAACGTCGCGGTGAAGGTGACGAGGTCCTCGTTCTCGACGTCCTCGAACTCGGTGCCGATCTCGGCCATCGCGTGCCCGACGACGGCGCCGACGGGTTTCGGGCGGCGCGCGGTGACCTGGGAGAACACGGTGCCGCGCACCGACTCCAGCGGCCCGCAGAAGAACTCGCCCAGGTCGACCAGGTGGCTGCCGATGTCGGCCAGCGCGCCCGAGCCCAGGCCGCCCTTGTACCGCCAGCTGATGGGCGCGTCCGGGTTGGCGGCGTAGTCGCACCAGTAGTGCCCGTTGAAGTGGCGGACCTGGCCGAGGTGGCCGTTGAGCACCTGCTCGCGCAGGCCGTTGATCGCGGGGGAGCGGCGGAAGGTGAACCCGACGGCGGCGACCTGGTCGGGGTGGGCGGCGGCCGCGGCGACCATGGCCTCGGCGTCGGCGACCGAGGGGGCCAGCGGTTTCTCGCACAGGACGTGCTTGCCGGCGGCGAGCAGCCCCTCGACGATCTCGCGGTGCAGGTGGTTGGCGACGACGACGCTCACGGCGTCGACGTCGTCGGCCTCGGCGATCGCCTGCCAGCTCGTCTCGGCGCGCTCGTAGCCGTAGCGGGCGGCGGCGGCCTGCGCGAAGGGGGCGTGCGCGTCGGCGACGGCGACGAGGCGCACGGGCGGCAGCCCTTCGCCGTGGGGGCCGCCGGCGAGCGTGGTGGCGGCGCGGTAGCCGGCGGTGTGGGCGCGGCCGGCCATGCCGGCGCCGATGACGGCGACGCCGAGGGGGCGGGTTCGGGTGGCGGACATCCTCGTGGGCCTTCCGGGGGCAGGGGTGGGGGAGCGCCAGCGGGGGCGCGGACCGGCTTTCAAACCGGTTTGAACCGCTGCGAGTAGAATCGGTTCGATCCACCGTCGCTGTCAAGCTGCCCCAGGAGGTCCGGTGCCCGGTCCGGTCGGTCGCCCCACGATCAAGGACGTCGCCGCGCTGGCGGGCGTCTCCAAGGGGATGGTGTCCCTGGCGCTGCGGGGCGCTCCGGGGCCGAGCGCGCAGACCGCCGCCCGCGTGCTGCGCGCCGCCGAGGAGCTCGGCTACCGCGCGGACCGGGCCGCGAGCTCGCTGGCGCTGCGCCGCACGCGGCTGCTCGGGGTCGCGATGAACGTGCGCAACGCCTACCACGCCGAGCTCGTCGAGGAGCTGGTGTCGGCGGCCGGGGAGACCGGGTACGAGGTGGTCCTGGCGGCGGTGACCCGCACCCGCGGCGAGCGGGCCGCCGTCGAGACGCTGCTGGACTCCCGGTGCGAGGCGCTGCTGCTGCTCGGTCCCGGCTCCAGCGCCGCCGAGCTCGCCGAGCTCGACGCCCGCACCCCGGTGGTGGTGCTGGGGCGCCGGGCCCGCGCGGGGTCGGCGCCGGGGCGCGGCCCCGACGTCGTGCGCGCCTCGGACGAGGTGGGGATGCGGCTGGTGGTCGAGCACCTCGCCGCGCTGGGGCACCGCGACCTGCTGCACGTCGGCGGGGGACCGGGGGACATCGCCGAGGACCGCCGCGCGGGGGTGGAGGCGGCCGCGGCGGCCCGGGGCCTGCGGGTCCGCACGGTCCAGGCGGGTTTCGACGAGGAGGCCGGGGTGGTCGCGGCCCGCCGCGCGCTGGGGGAGGGGTGGGCGCCGACGGCCGTGGTGGCCGCCAACGACCGGGTGGCGGTCGGGTTCCTGGACGTGCTGAACCGCGAGGGCGTGACCGTCCCGGGCGACGTCTCGCTGACCGGGTACGACGACAGCCCGCTGGCCCGGCTCGGGCACGTGCGGCTGACGTCGGTGAGTCAGGACCCGGCCGAGCAGGCGCGTTGCGCGGTGCGGCTGGCGGTGGGCCGGCTCGACGGCCCGGGGGACGAGGGCGAGACCGGGGGCGGTGGGGCCGTCGACGTGGTGCTCGAACCGCGGCTCGTGGTGCGCGGCACGACCGGGGGTCCCGGCGCCGGGCTCGCATGTCAGAATGACAGGACAAACTAGTCCTGGAGGTTCCCGTGCCCCTGCTCCGCTTCGACCTCGTCGCCGGCCGCACCCCGGCCGAGCTCACCGCGCTGCTCGACGCCGCGCACGCCGCCGTCGTGGAGGCCTTCACCGTCCCCGACGGCGACCGCTACCAGGTCGTCCACCAGCACCCCGCGGGCGAGCTGGTCGTCCACGACACCGGCCTGGGCATCGAGCGCACCCGGGACGTCGTCGTCCTGCAGGTGACCAGCCGCCGGCGCTCCCAGCAGCAGAAGGAGGCCTTCTACCGGCTGCTGACGCGCAACCTCCAAGAGCAGGCCGGCGTCGCCCCCGCCGACGTCGTCGTCTCGATCGTCGAGAACTCCGACGCCGACTGGTCCTTCGGGCACGGCCGCGCGCAGTTCCTCACCGGCGAGCTGTAGCCGCCCCGGTGGCCGTGTGCGAGGCTGTCCGGCGAAGCACGCACAACTGAACACACGGCCGCTGCGCCCCGGCGGGAGAGCTCCACCGCCCGCGGTGGACACCGAAGGAGCAACCACCCCGGAACCTCTCAGGTCCACGTACCGCCACGGGCAGGCCGCTCTGGAAAGCAGGACCCCCCGGGGTCCTCACCGACGGGGAAAGCCCGTGCGCGGCGCCGCGCACCGGGTGAAGCTCTCAGGTCCCGTGACAGAGGGGGTCCACCCGGCCGCACCCGCGGCCGCGACGAGAGGAGCCCCGTGACCACCGCCGCCACCCCCACCGCCAGCCCGCTCGCCGCCCGGCACGCGGCCCTCGGCGCCTCCTTCACCGACTTCGCCGGCTGGTCCATGCCGCTGCGCTACACCTCCGAGCTCGCCGAGCACCGCGCCGTGCGCGAGACCGCCGGCCTGTTCGACCTCTCCCACATGGGCGAGATCCGCGTCACCGGCCCCGGCGCCGCCGCCGCCCTCGACGCCGCCCTCACCGGCCGCCCCTCCGCGATGCCCGTCGGCCGCGCCGCCTACGGCCTCGTCGTCGACGCCGACGGCGGCATCGTCGACGACCTCGTCACCTACCGCCTCGGCGAGCAGGAGTTCCTCGTCGTCGCCAACGCCGCGAACGTCGAGCCCGTCGTCGTCGCCCTCGCCGACCGGGCCCGCCCCCACGACGCGCACGTCGCCGACGAGACCGCCCGCTGGGCCCTGCTCGCCGTCCAGGGCCCCGCCTCCGCCGCGGCCCTCGCCCCCCTGGTGGACGCCGACCTCGGCGCGCTCGGCTACTACCGCTGCACGCCCGCCATCCTGGGCGGCACCGACGTCCTGCTGGCCCGCACCGGCTACACCGGCGAGGACGGCTTCGAGGTCCTCGTGCCCGTCGCCGACGCCGAGCGCGCCTGGGACCTCCTGCTGGCCGCGACCCGCGAGCACGGCGGCGTGCCCGCCGGGCTGGCCTGCCGCGACACCCTGCGCCTGGAGGCCGGGATGCCGCTGTACGGGCACGAGCTGCGCCGCGACGTCACCCCCTACGCCGCCGGCCTCGGGCGCATCGTGCACCTCGACAAGGACCCCGGCACCGTCGGGCTGGACGCGCTGCGGCGCCTGGCCGCCGAGGAACCGCCGCGCGTCCTCGTCGGGCTCGCCGGCACCGGCCGCCGCGCCCCCCGGGCCGGGTACGCCGTCGTCTCCGGCGGTGCGGTCGTCGGCGAGGTCACCAGCGGGGCGCTGTCCCCGACGCTGGGCCACCCCGTCGCCCTGGCCCTCGTCGACCGCGCCCACGCCGCCCCCGGCACCGCCCTGGGCGTCGACGTCCGCGGCACCGAGCTGCCCGTGCAGGTCGTCGCGCTGCCCTTCTACCGCCGGGAGCGCTGAGGCGTGAGCGGACCGCTGTCCGTCTTCGACATGTTCTCGATCGGCATCGGCCCCTCGAGCTCGCACACCGTCGGCCCCATGCGGGCCGCGCGCGCCTTCGCCGAGGACCTCGACCTGGACCGGGTGCACTCGGTCACCGTCGACCTGCTCGGCTCCCTGGGAGCCACCGGCCGCGGCCACGGCAGCGACCGGGCCGTCGTCCTGGGACTGCTCGGGGAACGCCCCGAGGACGTCGACCCCGACGCCGTCGAGGGGTACCTCCGGGAGGTCCGCCGGACCCGGGAACTGCCGCTGCTGCGCCGGCGCACCATCGGCTTCGACCCCGACGCCGACGTCCGGCTGGACGGGCGGACGTCGCTGCCGGCCCACCCCAACGCCATGGTGCTCACCGCCCGCGACGCCGCCGGTGCCGTCGTCGCCGAACGGACGTCCTACTCCGTCGGCGGCGGGTTCGTGAAGGACCACCCGCTCGAACCCGACGCCCCCGTCGCCGATCCCGGCCCGGGCCTGCCGTGGGGTTTCCGCACCGGCGCCGAGCTCCTGGAGAACTGCCGCGCCACCGGCCTGGGCATCGCGGACCTGGTGCGCCGCAACGAGGAGAGCCTCCGGCCCGCCGCCGACGTCGACGCCGGGCTGCTGCGCGTCTTCACCGCGATGCGGGCCTGCGTCGACCACGGCCTGGTCACCGACGGGGTGCTGCCCGGCGGGCTCGGCGTCCGCCGCCGCGCGCCCGGGCTGCACCGGCAGCTGCTCGCCGAGGAGGGCCGCTCCGGCTCCGACGTCCTGCACGCCATGGACTGGGTGAGCCTGTTCGCGCTCGCCGTCAACGAGGAGAACGCCGCCGGCGGGCGGGTCGTGACCGCCCCCACCAACGGGGCCGCGGGCATCGTCCCGGCCGTCCTGCACTTCTACCGCCGCTTCGTGCCCGGCGCCGACGACGCCGGGACCGTCCGGTTCCTGCTCGCCGCCGGCGGCGTCGGCATCGTCCTGAAGGAGACCGGCTCCATCTCCGGGGCCGAGGTCGGCTGCCAGGGCGAGGTCGGGTCCGCGAGCGCGATGGCCGCCGCCGGGCTCACCGAGGTCCTCGGCGGGACCCCCGAGCAGGTCGAGAACGCCGCCGAGATCGCCGTCGAGCACCACCTCGGGCTGACCTGCGACCCCGTCGGCGGGCTCGTGCAGATCCCCTGCATCGAGCGCAACGCCGTCGGCGCCACCACCGCCATCCACGCCGCCCGCACCGCGATGCGCGGCGACGGCCGGCACGTCGTCAGCCTCGACACCGCCATCGCCACGATGCGGCAGACCGGCGCGCACATGCGCTCGGAGTACAAGGAGACCTCCCTGGGCGGGCTGGCGCTCACCGTGGTGGGCCGCCCGGCCGTGGGGGTCAACGTCCCCGAGTGCTGAGCCCCGCGCGGCGGACGTCGTCGTCGACGGCCGCCGCGAACGCCGTGACCGCCTTGCGGGCCGGTCGGTCCGGGGTGGGGCGGACCGTGGCCAGCGACAGCGACCACGCCAGGTCCCCGGCGGCGCCGAGCCGGACCGGCTGCTCGTGGACCCCGGCCGGCACCGGCACCGTGCCGGGCACGAGCGCGACGCCCAGGCCCGCGGCGACGTAGGCGGGGAACGTGGACACGTCCGGGACCTCCAGGACGACCGCGCGCCGGGCCCCGGCCCGCTCGAACAGCGCGTCCACCTGGAGCCGGTTGCCGAACCCCGGCGGCCCGTCGATCCACCGCTCCCCGGCCAGGTCGGCCAGGTCGAGGGGGGAGGGCGAGGCCAGCGGGTGCGCGCGGGGCAGCAGCAGCCGGAAGCTCGTGCGCACCAGCGGCCTCAGCTCCACCCGCCCCGGCGGGCGGAACGGCCAGGACAGGAACGCCACGTCGAGCTCACCCTCGACCAGCGCCCGCAGCAGCCCCCGCGAACCGTCCGCCACGACGCGCATCGACACCGAGACCCGCGGGTGCGCCGCGGTGAACCGGTGCAGCAGACGGGGCAGGTCCACGGGCTGCATCGTCGTGACGACGCCCACGGCCAGCGGGCCGGAGGGCCCGTCCCCGGCCTCGCGGACCACGGCGCGGGCCTCCCCGACCCCCGCCAGCACCCGGCGCGCCTGCGGCAGCAGCGCCCGGCCGGCGTCGGTGGGCACGGCCCGGCGGGACGTGCGGGTGAACAGCACGGCGCCCAGGTCCTCCTCCAGCGCGCGCACCACCGTGCTCACCGCCGACTGCGCCGCCCCCAGGCGCCGGGCCGCGGCGCTGATCGTCCCGGTCTCCACCACGGCCAGGAACACCTCGAGCTGGCGCAGCTCCACGACCCCTCCCACCGCCTCACCCGTCGCAGCGGCCATCGCTGTGGACGATGGATGCTCCCACCGCCCAGCGCTGGGACGGAAGGTCGGGGGCGCCGGCCGGTTGCAGCGGGCATGACCTCGCCCCGCCGGCACCGCCTCGGCTTCCTGATCGTCGCGACCGCCTTCGCCACCGCGATGGCCTTCGCCACCGTGCCCACGCCCCTGTGGGCCCTGTACCGGCTCCGCGACGGGCTGCCGACCGTCGTGGTCACCGTCGCCTTCGCCGTCTACGCCGCCGGGGTGGCGATCACCCTGTTCACCGTCGGGCACCTGTCCGACCACCTCGGCCGCCGCCGCGTCCTCGTCCCCGCCCTGGCCCTCGAAGCCGTCGCCGCGCTGGCCCTGACCCTCACGCCGGACGTCGTCGTGCTCATCGCCGCCCGGCTGCTCACCGGCCTGGCCGTCGGGGCCGTCACCCCCACCGCGACCGCCTGGCTGGCCGAGCTGCACGGGCGCACGGCCTCCCGCCGGCCCGGCACCGCCGCCGTCGTGGCGACCGCCGCGAACCTGGGCGGCCTCGGCCTCGGCTCCCTCGCCGCCGGGTTCCTCGTCGGGCACCTCGGCGACCCGCTGCGCGTGCCGCACCTGGTCTTCCTGGCCCTGCTCGTCGCCCTCACCGCCGCCGTGGCCCTCGCCCCCGAGACCGTCCCCGCCGGCGTGCGCGCCGAGCACCGCCCCTACCGCGTCCAGCGCCTCGTCGTGCCCGCCGAGGCCCGCGGCCGCTACCTCGCCGCGGCGCTCGCCTCCTTCGGGCTGTTCGCCGTGATGGGCCTGTTCAGCTCGCTGGCCCCCGCCGTCCTGACCTCCCTGGGGCACCCCGGGGCGGTGGCCGCCGGCGCCACGGCGTTCTCCGTGTTCGCCGCCGCGGCCCTCAGCCAGGTCCTGCTCGTGCGGCTGCACCCGCACCACCAGGTGCGGCTCGGGCTCGTCCTGACCGCCGCCGGGGTCCTCGTCCTGGGCTCGGGGGTCCTGGCCGGGAGCGTCGTCCTGTTCACCGGCGGCGGGGTCGTCGCCGGCGCCGGGGTCGGCGTCCTGCTCAAGGGGTCGCTGGCGACGGCGACCGCGCTGGCCCCCGCCGCCGCGCGCGGCGAGGCGGCCGCGGGCATCTTCCTGGCCGGGTACCTGGGCATGGCCGTCCCCGCCCTCGCGGTCGGGTTCAGCTCCTCGGCCGGGGTCGCCCTGGACGTCTCGGTGCCGGCCCTGGCCGCCGGCGTGCTGCTCGTCCTGGCCGCCGTGGCCCTCGCCCTGCACCGGGACCCCGCACCGGCCGCGGCCCCGGTGCCCCCGGCGCCCGCCGGGGCCGGGGACCGGGTGCGAGCATGAGGCGGTGCCCACCCGCCGCCGAACCGACCCGGGCGAGGGGATGACCGCCCTCCGCCTCGCCGTCCAGACCCTCGACGAGGGCGCCACCCCCACCCGCGCCGTGCTCGCGACCGCCGTCCGGTACGCGCTGGAGGAGCTGGCGGCCCGCCACCCCGGCGGCAGCGTCGAGGTCCGCGTGCCGCCCTTCGCCGCCGTCCAGGTCCTCCAGGGCCCCAGGCACACCCGCGGCACCCCGCCAGCCGTCGTCGAGATGGACGCACCCACCTGGCTGGCGCTGGCCACCGGGTCGCTGACCTTCGATCAGGCCCGCGCGGCGGGGCGGGTGCGGGCCAGCGGCCAGCGCGCCGACCTCGGCGCCCTGCTGCCGCTGGTGGCGCCGCCGGACGCCGGAGCACGTACCGTTCTCCCGTGAGCGAGCAGTCCCAGCCCCCGCCGGCGCAGCCCCCCGCCGAGGAGGGCGCGGCCCCCGGGGCCGAACGCGAGGCCGAGCGCGAGGGCACGGCGTTCGTGCAGGTCACCCGCCGCCGGGCCCCCCGGTTCCGCGCCTTCGCCGTCACCGGCCTGCTGCTGGCCTTCGTCGTCGCCGCGGTCGTCGCGTTCACCACCCCGCCCTCGGCGGGGTACTCCCAGCAGGCGCTGTTCGGCTACCTGTTCTGCTCCCTGGGGCTCGTGCTCGTCCTGCTCGGGGCGCTCGTCGCGGTGCTCGTGGACCGGCGCACCGGGACCCGTCCCGAACCGCGCGAGCGGCGCGGCAAGCGCCGCGGGGTGTGACACACTCGACCCGTGGCCCGCGGTGACGGACGTCTGAACCACGACCTGCTCCCCGGCGAGAAGGGCCCTCAGGACGCTTGCGGCGTCTTCGGGGTCTGGGCGCCGGGTGAGGAAGTCTCCAAGCTCACCTTCTACGGCCTCTACGCCCTGCAGCACCGGGGCCAGGAGGCAGCCGGCATCGCCGTCAGCAACGGCGAGCAGATCCTCGTCTTCAAGGACACCGGTCTGGTGTCCCAGGTCTTCGACGAGTCCGCCCTGGAGTCCCTGCAGGGGCACATCGCGGTCGGGCACGCCCGGTACTCCACCACCGGCGGCGGGGGCTGGCAGAACGCCCAGCCGACCCTGGGCGACACCGCCGGCGGGACCGTGGCGCTGGCGCACAACGGGAACCTGACGAACCAGTTCGCGCTGCGCGACATGCTCGCCGAGCGCTACCCCGAACAGGCGCCGCAGCTGCCGCTGCGCGGGCGCCCCTCGCCCAGCGAGATCGCCCGCGGGAACACCACGGACACCGCGATCCTCACGGCCCTGTTCCGCGGCGACCCCGACCACACCCTCGAGGCCACCGCCGCCGAGGTCCTGCCGCACGTGCAGGGCGCCTTCTCCCTCGTCTTCATGGACGAGCACACCCTGTACGCCGCCCGCGACCCGCAGGGCATCCGCCCGCTCGTCCTCGGCCGCCTCGAACGCGGCTGGGTGGTCGCCTCGGAGACCCCCGCGCTGGACATCTGCGGCGCCAGCTTCGTGCGCGAGGTCGAGCCCGGTGAGCTCATCGCCATCGACGCCGACGGCCTGCGCAGCACCCGGTTCGCCGAGGCGAAGCCCAAGGGCTGCGTCTTCGAGTACGTCTACCTCGCCCGCCCGGACACCTCGATCAACGCCAAGGTCGTGCAGGAGGCGCGCGTCGAGATGGGCCGCGTGCTCGCCCGCGAGCACCCCGTCGAGGCCGACCTCGTGATCCCCACCCCCGAGTCCGGGACCCCCGCCGCCATCGGCTACGCCGAGGAGTCCGGCATCCCCTACGGCCAGGGCATGGTCAAGAACTCCTACGTGGGCCGGACCTTCATCCAGCCCAGCCAGACGATCCGGCAGCTCGGCATCCGGCTCAAGCTCAACCCGCTCAAGCACGTCGTGGCGGGCAAGCGGCTGGTCGTCGTCGACGACTCCATCGTCCGCGGCAACACCCAGCGCGCTCTCATCCGGATGCTGCGCGAGGCCGGGGCCGCCGAGATCCACGTCCGGATCTCCTCCCCGCCGGTGAAGTGGCCCTGCTTCTACGGCATCGACTTCGCCACCCGCGCCGAGCTCATCGCCAACGGCCTGTCCGTGGAGGACATCGCCCAGAGCATCGGGGCCGACTCCCTCGGGTACATCTCGGCCGACGGGATGATCGCCGCGACCGACCAGCCGGAGGACCGGCTGTGCACGGCCTGCTTCACCGGCCGCTACCCCGTGCCGCTGAACGACCTCGACCGCCTCGGCGAGCACTCGATGGACAAGCCGCGCATCCCGATCACCCCCGTCGACCGCCACGAGAGCCACCAGGGAGCACAGCAGTGACCGGAACCACCTACGCCTCCGCGGGCGTCGACGTCGTCGCGGGGGACCGCGCCGTCGAGCTCATGAAGGCGTCCGTCGCCCGCACGCAGGGCCCGGAGGTGGTCGGTGGCTTCGGCGGGTTCGCCGGCCTGTACGACGTCTCGGTGCTGAAGGACTACCGCCGTCCGCTGCTGGCCACCAGCACCGACGGCGTCGGCACGAAGGTCGCGGTCGCGCAGGCCGTCGACCGGCACGACACGATCGGGTCCGACCTGATCGGCATGGTCGTCGACGACATCGTCGTCTGCGGCGCGACGCCGCTGTTCATGACGGACTACATCGCCTGCGGCCGGGTCGTCCCCGAGCGGATGGCCGCGATCGTCGCCGGCATCGCCCGCGCCTGCGAGGAGGCCGGCGTCGCCCTCGTCGGCGGCGAGACCGCCGAGCACCCCGGGCTGCTCGGCCCGGAGGAGTACGACGTCGCCGGTGCCGTCACCGGGGTCGTCGAGCACGACGAGCTGCTCGGCGCCCACCGCGTGCAGGCCGGGGACGTCCTGGTCGCGATGGCCTCGTCCGGGCTGCACTCCAACGGGTACTCCCTGGTCCGGCGCGTCTTCGCCGACGCCGGCTGGGCCTACGACCGGCACGTCGAGGAGTTCGGCCGCACGCTCGGCGAGGAGCTGCTCGTCCCCACCCGCATCTACGCCCGGCCCGCGCTGGCGACGCTGGCCACCGGTGGGGTGCACGCGATGAGCCACGTCACCGGTGGTGGCCTGGCCGCGAACCTGGCCCGCTGCCTGCCCGAGCACGTCACGGCCGAGGTGGACCGCTCGACGTGGACGCCCGGTGCGGTCTTCCGCCTGGTGCGCGACCTCGGCGGCGTGCCCGCCGACGACCTCGAGCGCACCCTCAACCTGGGCGTGGGCATGCTGGCGGTCGTGGCGGCCGACAGCGCGCAGGCGGTCGTCGACACGGTCGAGCGCGCCGGCATCCCGGCGTGGGTGTGCGGTGAGGTCCGGGAACGGACCGAGGCCGACGGTGCGAGCAACGGCAAGGGGATCGCAGGAGGCGTGACGCTCCTCCGGGGTTCTCACCAGGGCTGGTGAGGTCCGGGGGAGCGCCACGCCTCGTGCGCTACCGCGAGCTACTGCGCGATCTGGTCCTGCGTGCGTCCGGTCAAGCCCGACGCTTGGACGACCAGTCGTCGTAGTCGTCCGTGGCGGTGTACTTCGACCAGTTCTCGGGGTTGTCGTCCGAGTCGTCGTCTTCCACGTCAGACTCCGGCGCCTCGGGGGCGGTGTCGCGCCCCGTCTGGCGGTACGGGTCGGGCCCGTGAAGCTCACGTTGCAGAGCGTTGTAGTCGGTGTCGGGACTGAAGTACTTCAGCTCCCGAGCGACCTTCGTCTGCTTGGCCTTCTGACGGCCGCGCCCCATGGCGTCGACCCCCTCGCGCGTCGGCCGGGGCGGTCTGTGCCACCCCGGAGCAGCTGTCATCTCTCCGTGCCCCCAAAGGTACAGGTTCAGGAGACGTTCCGGCATCCCGGTCGGGCGGTCCGGTCCCGGACGGGTCAACGCGGCCGGTCCCGGCCCCCTCCCGGCCCCCTCCCCACCACCGCCGAGCCCGCTCCGCGGCGTCCCGCCGATCGTGTTAGCTGTGCCCATGACCAGCCCCAGGACCAGCACAGGAGCCGGTGGGGCCGCGCGCGCCGTGGCCGGGATCGACTCCTCGACGCAGTCGTGCAAGGTCGTCGTCCGCGACGCCGAGACCGGTGAGCTGCTGCGGATCGGGCGGGCCGCGCACCCCGACGGCACCGAGGTCGACCCCGCGCACTGGTGGCGCGCCCTGGAGGAGGCCGTCGCCGACGCCGGCGGGCTCGACGACGTCGCCGCGATCGCCGTCGGCGCCCAGCAGCACGGCTCGGTGCTGCTCGACGAGACCGGCGGGGTCGTCCGGCCCGCGCTGCTGTGGAACGACGCCCGCTCCGCGGCGGCCGCGCAGGCGCTCACCGACGAGCTCGGCGGCCCCCGGGCGTGGGCCGAGCAGGTCGGCAGCGTCCTGGTCGCCTCCCTCACCATCACCAAGCTGCGCTGGATCGCCGAGCACGAACCCGAGAACGCGGCCCGCACCGCGGCGGTCTGCCTGCCGCACGACTGGCTGACCCACCGGCTCAGCGGGTCGGACCGGCTCGTCACCGACCGCGGCGACGCCAGCGGCACCGGGTACTGGTCGCCGGCCGACGGCCGCTACCGCGAGGACCTGCTGGAACGGGCGTTCGGCGCGGTGCCCGCGCTGCCGGAGGTGCTGGGCCCGGACGTCGCGGCCGGCACCAGCCGCAGCCCGCTGTCGGACGGGGCCCTGCTGGCGCCCGGAACGGGCGACAACATGGCCGCCGCCCTCGGCGTCGGCGCCCGCGTCGGCGACGTCGTCGTCTCCATCGGCACCTCCGGCGTCGTGAGCGTCGTGAGCGACCGGCCCACCCGGGACGCCAGCGGCCTCGTCGCCGGCTTCGCCGACGCCACCGGCCGCTACCTGCCGCTGGTCTGCACGCTCAACGCCGCCCGCGTGCTCGACTCCGCCGCCCGGCTGCTCGGCGTCGACCACGCCGAGCTGTCGCGGCTGGCCCTGACCGCCCCCGCGGGCAGCGGCGGGCTCGTCCTGGTGCCCTACCTGGAGGGTGAGCGCACCCCCGTCCGCCCCGACGCCACCGGCGCCCTGCACGGCCTGACGCTGGCGACGTCCACCCCCGCCCACCTCGCCCGCGCGGTGGTCGAGGGGCTGCTGTGCGGGCTCGCCGACGGCCTCGACGCGCTCGTCGCGCAGGGCGTCGAGGTCGGGCGGGTCGTCCTCGTCGGCGGCGGCGCCCGCTCGGAGGCGGTGCGGGTCCTGGCCCCGGCCGTCCTGGGCCGCCCCGTCGTGGTGCCCGAACCGGGGGAGTACGTCGCCGACGGCGCGGCCCGGCAGGCGGCGTGGGTGCTCGCCGGCGGCGACGAGCCGCCGCAGTGGTCCCTGGGCCGCTCGCAGACGTTCGAGGCCGACCCCACCCCGGCCGTGCGCGAGCGCTACGCGCAGGTGCGCGACCTGACGGCCACCCGGGTGTGAGGTCCGGTCACGGCGCGCGGTGCGCCCGCTTGTCCTCGTACATGCGGGCGTCGGCCTCGGCCAGCACCGCGTCCGTGGACCGGTCCGGGTCGTCCTCCGCCCAGCCCACCGACAGGCCCACCCGGGCCCCCTCGGCGACCTGCACGACGCTGCGCCGCAGCCGCCGGGCCAGCGCCTGCACGTGCTCGGCCGGGACGGGCTCGACCAGCACGACGAACTCGTCCCCGCCCACGCGCGCGACGGTGTCGCCGGGGCGCACCTCCGCCGCGAGCCGTCGCGCGACGTCGACGATGACGGCGTCCCCGACCCGGTGGCCGAACGCGTCGTTGACCGCCTTCAGACCGTCGACGTCGCACAGCAGCACGAACGTCCGCAGCCCCGTACCGGCCCGGGCCCGGGCGCGGGCCCGCTGCCAGCGGTCGGCCAGCAGGGCCCGGTTGGGCAGGCCGGTGAGGGCGTCGTGCCGGGCGCGGTGACCCAGCTCCCGCTCGGCGGCGAGGCGCTCGGTGACGTCCCAGACGGCCAGGACGACGTGCTCGGCGGCGCGGGAGCGGGCCACGACCTCCACGCGCAGGTCCGGCCGGGCCCGCGGGCGCACCCGCACCGGCCCCAGCCGCTCACCGGGCCGGCTCGCCGCCCGCGCCAGGGCCCGGGCGGCCCGGTCCCGGTCGCGGTCCACGACGAGGTCCAGCACGTCGGTGCCCACGAGGTCGGCGGGAGCGGCCGTGACGAACCGCGCGACGTCCGGGGAGGCCCACAGGACGGTCGAGCCGGACAGCAGGACCGTCGCGGGCGCGTGCGCGGCGAGGGCCCGCCAGTCGGCCCCCGCGGGGGTCACGAGCCGGCGGTGCCGGACCGTCCGGCCAGGTGGTCGCCCACCCCGGCCAGGGCCGCGGCCGCGGCCGTCGTCGTCAGCACCGCCGGCCACGGCCCGACGCGCTTCGACAGCGGGTGGGAGGCGCCGACGAGCCCGACGGTGCCCAGGGCCAGCGCGGCGGCCAGCGCGGGGGAGCGCCGGCCCCAGCGGGGCAGGGCCGCGCCGAGCCCGGCCAGCAGGGCCACCCCCGCCAGGCGCCGGTTCCCGGTGCCGCGGCCGACGGCGTAGCCGCCGAGGACGGCGGGGGCGATGAGGGCGGGGCTGGGGATCGTCGGCACGCCAGGAGGCTACCCGCGCCCCCGGACGGTCGGCCCCCCGCTCCCGGGCGAGCGGCTCCAGCGGGCGCGGCGGCGGTGCGTGCAGCGGTCACCGGTACCGGTTCAGGTCACGACGCGGTGCAGCAGCACCTCCCCGGCCACCCCCAGGGGCAGCACCAGCAGCGACCAGGCCGCCGCCGCGCCGGCGCCCCGGGCCCGCGTCCCGGCCACCCGCGCGGCCGGCGCGGTGGCGCCGAGCACCGCCACCAGGGCGGCGCCGAGGACGCAGAAGACGACGGCGTCACCGGTGTAGCGCAGGTAGTAGCCGTAGGTGACCGCGCCCTCCGCGAGGAACACCCCGCCCAGCAGCGCCGCCCCCAGCGCGGCCACCCGCCGCGACGCGGCGCGCCGCCACCACCACCCGGCCAGCCCGAGGACCGGCCCCCCGAGCAGGCCGGTGCCGGCCCACAGCGCGACCGTGGCGGGGTTGACGCCGAAGCCCCGCAGGGCGGACGTGGCGTAGTAGCCGGCGACCTCCCCGGAGCACACCAGGACGCCGGCCAGGACGGCGACCCCGGCCCGCCTGCTCCACGCGCCGACCAGGAACGCCGGGGCGACCCAGGGACCCACCGCGTTCGCCAGCCCGGCGAAGGGCCAGGGCAGCACCG
This sequence comes from Kineococcus rugosus, assembly GCF_050871975.1. Classification (NCBI taxonomy): domain Bacteria; kingdom Bacillati; phylum Actinomycetota; class Actinomycetes; order Kineosporiales; family Kineosporiaceae; genus Kineococcus; species Kineococcus rugosus. Next base: position 53,003 of record NZ_JBJLSJ010000031.1, read on the forward strand.
TCTGCAGGCCGGACGTCGCCGCCCCCCAGAGCAGACCGACCAGCACCGCCGCCCCGAGCGCCGGCGCCGCGCCGAGACCACCCCCCGCTCCGGTGCGTCGGCCCCCGGGTCCGGGAGCGGGGGGTGGGGTCGTCGTGGCGGCGGGATCGGTCACGGTCGAAGGTTCCCGCACCGCGGGTGGGCGCCGCGTCACCGCGGGGGCGGATCGTCGGGCGCGGTCCCTCATCCCGCGGGAGCACCCCGTGGCGGTTCAGGCCGCGCTGAGCTCGGCGCGGTGGGCCCGGGCGAACTCGGCGACGGTCGTGGCGGGTCGTCCCAGCAGGTCGGGGACGTCGCTGGTGCACAGCCGCCCGTCGTCCGCGCCGCGGCGCACGACGTCGACGAACTGGTGGACCAGGCCCCTCGCCTGCCACCGGGGGACCCCGGTGGCGCGCAGCACGCCGTAGAAGGCGGGGGCGGGCACGTGGACGTAGCGCACGCGGTGCCCGAGGGTCGCGGTGAGGATGTCGGCGACCTCGGGGTAGGACAGGGGGCGGTCGCCGGTGAGGCGCAGGACCCGGCCTCCCTCGCCGGGTCCTCCCTGCGCGGCGGGGTCGGTGAGGACGCGGGCGGCGACGGCGGCGACGTCGACCACGTCGATCCAGGCGGTGGCCCCGTGCCCGCTGGTCTGGGGGAGCCACCCGCGGCGGATGGCGCCCGCTTCCACCAGCAGGTTCTTGGTGAAGGCGCCCGGCAGCAGGAGCGTCCAGGCCAGGCCGCTGCGCCGCAGGTGCTCGTCGGCCAGGGCGTGGTCGCGGGCCCAGGGGATGGCCGAGCGGGGGTTGGCGTCGGAGGCGGAGACCTTGACCACGTGGCGGACCCCGGCGGCGACGGCGGCGTCGATCGCGTCGCGGTTCTGGCGGAACTGCTGCGGGCCGGGAGGGGTGTTCAGGAAGACCTGGTCGCACCCGCGCATCGCCTCGCGCAGGCTCGCGGCGTCCTCGAAGCTGCCCAGGACCGCGTCGACGCCGCGCTCGGTGAAGGCGCGCACCTGGGCGGGGCGCCGGCACAGCACGCGGAAGGGGACCTGCCGGGTGGTCAGCTCCTCGACGAGGTGGGTGCCGATGTCGCCGGTGGCTCCGGTGACCAGGGTGAGCGGGGTGGTGGCGCTGTCCTGTCGGCGGGTGGGTGCGGGCACGTGGACCTCTCTAAGTAGCAGGAACCTGTTGGTGAAAGACTGCACCGCACCCGAGGAGGTGGCAACCCGACCGTGGACCTGACCGAAGGCGACATCGACGCCCTGGTGACGTGGTCGCTGATCCGCGCCGCGCACCGCGCCCAGCGGGAGCTGACGGCGCTGTTCGCCGAGCACGGGCTCTCCCCGGTGCAGTTCGGGGTGCTCTCGCACCTGGCCACCGGCGCCGCGTTCACCCAGGCCCAGCTGGCGCGCGAGGTCCTGGTGCGCCCGCAGTCGATCACCGGGGTGCTGGACGGGATGGAGGAGCGGGGGCTGATCGCCCGGGGCTCGGAGCGCTCCAAGGGACGGCGCAACCCGCTGGCCCTGACCGCCGCGGGTCGCGAGCTGCTGGCCGAGGTGTGGCCGGCGGTGCGGGAGGCCAACCGGCCGGAACGGCTGGGCATGAGCGCGGCGGAGGTGGCGGCGCTGAACGGCGTCCTGCTGAGGATGGTCCAGGGACCCCGGTGACGTGCCCGTGGCGCCGGTGCCCCGCCGGCGCCCCGCCGGGCGCGGGTCTGCCGCTCACCCCGGCCGGTGCGGCACGATCGGGGGGTGAGCGGTGTCCACGGGGGTCAGGTCGTCGCCGTCAGCCGTGACGGCGAGCACCGGTTCAGCAAGGTCGTCACCGACGTGATCACCCTGCTGGCCGGGCTCGGTGTCGAGGGGGACGCCCACGCCGGCACCACCGTCCAGCACCGTTCCCGGGTCGCGGTCGACCCGACGCGACCGAACCTGCGGCAGGTGCACCTCATCCACGGCGAGCTGCACGACGAACTGCGCGCGGGAGGTTTCGAGGTCCACCCGGGCGACCTGGGGGAGAACGTCACCACCCGCGGCCTGCACCTGTTGGACCTGCCGCGCGGGACCCGCCTGCACCTGGGTCCGGAGGCGGTCGTGGAGCTCACCGGGCTGCGCAACCCGTGCGCGCAGATCAACGCCTTCCAGCCGGGCCTGCTGAAGGCCCTCACCCCGCGCGACGCGGAGGGGAACGTGGTGCGCAAGGCCGGGGTGATGGCCGTCGTGCTGGCCGGCGGGCCGGTCCGCGCCGGCGACGCGGTGGTCGTCGAGGTGCCGTCGCGACCCTGGCAGGCCCTCGAACGCGTCTGAGCGGGGCCGGGTACGGACGACGAAGGCCCCGGCGCGGTGCGCCGGGGCCCTCGTGACGTGGAACTCCAGGTGGCCAGGAGCGGGGTCGAACCGCTGACCTTCCGATTTTCAGTCGGACGCTCTACCAACTGAGCTACCTGGCCGTGCCGGGCCGGGTGAACCGGCACGACGAGCGACCCCGACGGGACTCGAACCCGCGACCTCCGCCGTGACAGGGCGGCGCGCTAACCAACTGCGCTACGGGGCCTCAGTGAGGCCTTGTCTTGCTTGCCTCGCGGCCTTGCTTGCAGCAACCTTACCCGATCCGCGGGAGTGGTGGTGACCACCCTCTGGACCGGAGTCCCTGCGTACCCCCAACGGGATTCGAACCCGTGCTACCGCCTTGAAAGGGCGGCGTCCTAGGCCACTAAACGATGGGGGCGCACCCCGGCGTTGCCGTCGGGGCCCGTCCAGCATAGGGGACGGGCAGGAGTGCTGCCGACGAGGCCCCCGGTCGCCCGGGGTCAGGCCGCCCGGCCGGTCCCCGGGACCGACAGCCGCCGCGACGCCACCACCGGCCGGCGGCCCCGCGCGATGGAGCGGGTCACCGCCTCGGGGTCGGTGTGCAGCAGGTCCCGCACGGCCTGCTCGACCGCGCCGTGGGTCGCCGGGTGCCCGAAGCCGCCCGACCCCAGGTCCTCCAGCGCGGGGGCGATCGTCACGCCGTCGCCGAACAGGTCGACCACCCGCGGGTCGATGTAGCTGCTGCGGCACACGCTCGGCGTGTTGCCCAGGTACTCCGAGACCTCCGCGCACGCCCGCGTCACCGCGCGCTTGCGGGCCGTGGGGGTGCCGGCCACCGGCAGCGACACCGCCAGCGCCACCGCGGCCAGGACGGTCGCGTGCCACGTCCGGAAGTCCTTGGCGCTGACGTCCGGCCCGATCGTCTCGTGCAGGAAGTCGTTGACGTCGTCGGCGGTCACGTCGTGCCAGCCGCGCGGGGTCCGCCACACCAGCAGGTCGTCCCCGCCGCCGCGGCGGCGCTTCAGGGAGCGCACCACCTCCCGCACCGCCGGGTCCGAGACCACCGCCGTGCGGTCCTTGCCGGACTTCGCCACGTAGGAGAACACCAGGTCCTCCCCGCGCTGGTGCACGTGGTCGCGGCGCAGCGTCGCCAGCCCGTACGAGCCGTTCTCCTCGGCGTAGCTGTCGCCGCCGACCCGGAAGAAACCCAGGTCCAGCAACCGGAAGGCGGCGGCCAGGACGCGCTCGCGGGTCAGGCCCGACCCCTGGAGGAGGTCGCTGACGCGCTCGCGGGCCGCGGGCAGCCGGGCGGCGACCTCCAGCACCCGGTCGTGCTTGGCCCGGTCCTGCTCCAGCCGCCACTGGGGGTGGTAGCGGTACTGGCGCCGGCCCCGGTCGTCGGTGCCGACGGCCTGCAGGTGCCCGTTGGGGTACGGGCAGATCCACACGTCGGTGTAGGCCGGCGGGATCGCCAGGGCGCTGATCCGGGCGATGACGTCGGGGTCGTCGATGCGCTCACCCGCGGTGTCCAGGTACGACCAGCCGCGGCCCCTCCGGCGCCGGGAGAAACCGGGCGAGGAGACGGACACACGACGCAGACGGGCCACGAGACGATGGTGCAGAGTGGTGCGCGACGATGCACCCCGAAGGCCGGAGGAACTGCCGTGGATCCCGTGCAGGCGTTGCGGCGCACCGCGTTCCTGCTGGAACGCGAACGGGCCAGCACCTACCGGGTGCAGGCGTTCCGCGGGGCCGCGGCGGCGCTGCTGGCCCTGCCCCCCGACGAGTTCGACGCCCGGCTGGCCGCCGGGACGCTCACCGCGCTCAAGGGCGTGGGGACGTCGTCGGCCGAGATCGTCACCCAGGCCGCCGCCGGCCGCACCCCCGACCGGCTCGCCGCGCTCGAGGAGGCCGCCGGACCCCTCGTCGAGGGCGGGGAGGAGCTGCGGGCGCAGCTGCGCGGGGACCTGCACGCGCACACCGACGCCAGCGACGGCGGCAGCCCCCTGGTCGAGATGGCGTTCACCGCGGCCGAGCTCGGCCACGAGTACCTCGCCGTCACCGACCACTCCGAGCGCCTGAAGGTCGCGAACGGCCTCACCCGCGCGCGCCGCGAGGAGCAGTTGGCCCAGATCGCGGCGCTGGCCGCGCCGCTGGCGCCGTTCCGGCTGCTGTCCGGCATCGAGGTCGACGTCCTGCGGGACGGGACCCTGGACTGCCCGCCGGACCTGCTCGCCCGGCTCGACGTGGTCGTCGCCTCCGTCCACTCCGAGCTGCGGATGCCCCGCGACGCCATGACCCGCCGCCTGCTCGCCGCGATCGGGTCGGGGCGGATGGACGTCCTGGGCCACTGCACGGGCCGGATGGTCACCGGCGGCCACGGGCGGGTCGGGGCGGGGGGACGCCCGCCCAGCGAGTTCGACGCCGCCGCCGTGTTCGCCGCGTGCGTCGAGCACGACGTCGCCGTCGAGATCAACGCCCGCCCCGAGCGCCTGGACCCCCCGCGCGCGCTGCTGCGGCAGGCCGTGGAGGCCGGGTGCCTGTTCACGCTGTCCACCGACGCCCACGCCCCCGGGCAGCTCGACTGGCAGCCCTACGGGTGCGCCCGGGCCCAGGAGTGCGGCGTGCCGGCCGACCGGGTCGTCACGACCTGGCCGGCCGAGCAGGTCCTGGAGTGGACGCGGCGACGCCGCGCTGCCCACGCGTGACGCGCAGGAACTCCAGCTTCTCCTCGTCGACCGACCCCGCCGGCGCCGTGTAGACGACCAGGCGGACGTCGGAGCCCGGGGCGGTCAGGACGTCGCAGTCGCACGTCACGTCGCCCACGTCGGGGTGCTCGATCGTCTTGCGCGCCGACACGTGCCGCCCCACGGCCCCGGTGTCCCACAACCGGGAGAACTCGGCGCTGTCCCGGCGCAGCTCCTCCACCAGGCCCGCCAGCCGCCGGTCGCGGGGGTGGTCGGCCAGCGCCGTCCGCAGGTCCGCGACCAGCGCGGCCGGCATCCCGGGGTCGGCGTGGCGCACCGGCCACCGCGACAGGCGCGCGGGCACCCCCGTGAACACCGCCCGCACCAGGCTGCGCTGCTCCTCCGCCAGCCCGGAGGGGTCGCCGATCAGCGCCGCCCACGACGGCGTCCAGGACAGCAGCCGCCAGTCGGCGCTGAACACCCCCACCGGGAACTCCCGCAACCGGGCCACCATCCGCTGGATCCCCGCCGGGACGTGGTCGGAGACCACCCCGTCCGCCGGGGGCAGCAACCCGGCCAGCCGGTGGGCGTGGTCGCGCTCGGCCGGGTCCAGCTGCAGCGCCCGGCACAGCGCGGCGACCACCTGCGCCGACGGGTTCGTCGCCCGCCCCTGCTCCAGGCGCACCACGTAGTCGACCGACAACCCGGCCAGGTCGGCCAGTTCCTCGCGCCGCAGGCCCGCCGCCCGGCGCCCCGCCCGCGCGCTCAGCCCCACGTCCAGCGGTGAGAGCCGGTCGCGCCAGCGGCGCAGGGCGGTTCCGAGGTCCTCCACCGCGCCATCGTCCCCCGCGCGCCCTCGATCAGCCTGGTACCGGTGGTCCTCCCGTCGCGGGGGGCACTGGCCCGCCCCGTCCCGCGGGGCGAGGGTTCCGGCATGACCACCACCTTCATCACCGGAGCGAACAAGTCCCTCGGCTACGAGACGGCCCGCCGGCTCGTCGAGGCCGGGCACACCGTCCTCGTGGGGGCGCGCGACCCGCAGCGCGGACGGGCCGCCGCCGACGCCCTCGGCGCCCGGTTCGTCCAGATCGACGTCACCGACGACGCGTCCGTCGCGGCCGCGGCCGCCGACGTCGCCGCGCACGAGGGGACCGTCGACGTCCTCGTCAACAACGCCGGCGTCGCCGGGTCGCACGCCCCGGCCGACGAGCTGACCGCCGCCGACCTGCACGCCGTCTACGACACGAACGTCGCGGGGGTGGTGCGGGTGACGCACGCGTTCCTGCCGCTGCTGCGCCGCTCGGCGAACCCCGTCGTCGTGAACGTGTCCAGCGGGCTGGGGTCGTTCGCCGCGACGCACGACCCGGACCGCGTGGAGTCGAGTCTCGCGGCGCCGCTGTACACCTCCTCCAAGGCGGCGCTGACGATGCTGACGACGCAGTACGCGAAGGCGCTGCCGGACGTGAAGTTCAACGCGGCCGACCCCGGGTACACGGCGACGGACCTCAACGGGCACTCCGGGCCCCAGACGGTGACGGAGGGGACCGACGCGATCGTCGAGCTCGCCACGATCGGGCCGGACGGGCCGACGGGTCAGTTCCGCGACCGGTCGGGGACCGTGGCCTGGTGAGGTTCCCGGCGGGGCGGCGAGCGCCCCGCCGGGTGCGCCCGCTCAGGGCAGCGGCACGGGGGCGACGAGCGGGTCCGGTTCCCGGCGGGTGCGGCCGGTGTCGGTGACGGTCGCCAGCCCCTCCCGGGCCCAGTACTCGAAACCCCCGATCAGTTCGCGCACCGAGGTGTACCCCATCGTGGCCAGGGTGAG